>NZ_JAVIIV010000010.1:0-234275 GCF_033977215.1 Mesorhizobium humile | reverse complement strand
AAGCCGGCCCCTGCCGCCGCGCCGCCGCCTGCCGATGTGCAGCTTCTGACCGAAATCCGCGACCTGCTCGCGAGAAAATAGTAGAATCATTCGAGGCGGCCGGACCCTGGTCCGGCCGCCTCGATCTCGCTCCAGACTGCGTCGTTTCTCAATCCGCAAGCCCTCTCGGCCGATCAGCGGAAATCTTCAGCACAGCGTTCCGCCTCTAACAAAATCGCCCGCGAACCATGGGCAAGGCTTCGGACATGACGATCGTTGCGGAATTGCTGACGAAGCTCGACGATACCATGCGGACCGTCAAAGGCCATTTGGCCGAAATGGATACCGAGCGGCTCAACGCACTCGTGCGCCTGCTCGCGCCGCGACCGTCGGTTGGCAGCGCCGAGATGGTCCTGACCATACTGGCGCTTCGTGAAATCGAAGCTCGCAATCAGGCAAGGAAATAGCCGTCGAGGGCCTCAGCGAGGCACCAGCGTCGTCTTCCCCGACCTGCCGCCAAGAACAGGAACTCAGGCAACCAGACTTCCCCGTGGCTTTCCCTAAACCCCGAGCCTCGGGCCTTTCTGAGCAATCGACGGCCCTGCCGTGCCGGACGGGCGTTAACCCGCGAGATCGCTCAGCCTATCGTTTTGATGGCCAGTTCGGTCCGGTTCTTGGCCCCGCACTTCTCCAGGATCGTGCTGACGTAGTTCTTTATCGTACCCTCGGCCAAATGCAGTTGGGCGCCGATTTCGCCATTGCTCTTGCCTTCGACGATCAGTTTGAGGATTTCGTTCTCGCGCGCTGTGAGGTCGCCGCGCGCCGGCGCGCTCGCCGGGGCGTGGCGCGGACGCAATCGCTTGAATTCCTCGAGGATTTTCGCGGCGACACCGGGTGAAAGCGCGGATTGGCCGTTCGCTACGGTTCGGATCGTCGCCGCGATCTCGTCGATCCTGGAGTCCTTCAGCAGATATGCCTTGGCTCCGGCGCTGACAGCCTCGAAGATCAGGTCGTTGGTCTCGAACGTGGTCAGGACGACGATGCCGGTTCCCGGAAATTCGCGCAGGATACGCTGGGTTGCCGTGACGCCGTCGGCGCGCGGCATCTGCAGGTCCATCAGGACGACGTCCGGACGGTACCGACGCGCGAACTCGATCGCCTGCTCGCCGTCGGCGGCGGCGCCAACGATCTCGAAATCGTCGTTTTGCTGGGCAAGCAGCGTGGCAAGGCCTTCCCGGATCAATGTCTGATCCTCGGCGATCAGCACGCGTATCCTTTCGGGTTTGAGGTGCGGATCGGTCATCTGGCCATACGCTCGCCGCTGCTGGGCCGTTCGTTCGTCGCCGACACGGTCAGGGGCAGGGATGTCCTAACCAGCGTACCCGCCCCCGGCGCGCTTTCCACCGCGCATTGTCCCCCCGCGAGCTCGGCGAATTCGGCCATTCCAATCAGCCCGAAATGCCCCTGTTTGGGAACGGTCCCGTCAAAGCCGCGTCCGTCGTCGCGGACATCGACAATGAGCCTTCCGCCAGCTTCGGTTCTCTCCACGACCGCGTCGAACCGGACCCGTCGCGCCTTCGCATGCGCCTCGACGTTACGCAACGCCTCGCCGACGATGCGCCGAATCGTCGTCTCGTGATCCTGCAGCCCGGGGCGAGCTCCGTCATCGATTTGCGTGGAGACCTCGATGCCGGTCTGCTGCGCGAAGTCCGACAGCATCTTCTCGATATCCGAACCCGGTTCGAGGTCGTCGGGCATCCTGAGCCGGGCGATGGCGTCGCGCGCCCGCGCCAGGCCGGCTATCGCGGCTTCCTCGGCAATCGCGAGCCCGTCCGCAACGCGGGCTGGATCGGTCGCCAGGAAATGCCGCGTCAACCGGATCTGCGTCAGCAACGCGATGATCGAATGCACGAGCGTGTCGTGGAGGTCGCGCGCCAGGCGAAGGCGGGTGCGGGCGAGCGTCGCGAAGCGCACCTCGGAATTGGCGGCTTCGAGCTGCTGCTCCATCAAGCGTCGGGCGCGCCGCTCGCTTTCGAACATGATCTCGGCCTGGCGCGCCGTGAAGTCCGGCATCGCGATCACGACGTAGTGCGATCGATCGCCATTCCACAGGATCACAGCGGTGACGGGGCGGTCCAGCCCCGGCAATTCGGCCCGCACGCCCGACAAGGCGATCAGGTCGCGGCGTCCCTCGGACAAGGCCGCCATCTCGGCCTCCATGCCGACCAGCAGCGTGCACAGGCAGCAGTCCGCCCCAAGGGCGGGGAGCCACTCGACCAAGCGCCCCACTTTTTGCTGAACTGTCCTGTCGGCCCGCAAAACAGCAAGCCCGATGACTTCCGCTTGCGCGGCCGGCAGTAATTCTGTGCCGATATCGATCATTCGTTCTCGCAAAAACAACCGCGGGGCGCGGCAGTCCACTTTGACGTAAGCCCGAACCGGCCGCAAACGAATATGACTTTCGTCATCGTCGCCCCTGACTTTCGGCAGATATCCCTTCCTCGTCCAAGAAGGTAGGTCGAAGGTTGCCATGAAGCTAAACGTCCAATTCATCAGGCACCCGGGCTCGAAAGAGCGCATGGTCGTGCTGCCGGAATCCCAGTTCCGCATGCTCAAGCGGACCGCGATGGCGGGTGTGAGCGAGCTTGACGAGCCTGCCCCCAACAGTCCTTTGCCCAAGCGCGTCCTCGACAGGATCGCCGCCGGCGAGAACCCGGTTCGCGCCGTCAGGGTCCTGCGCGGCCTGAGCGGAAGGCAGCTCGCCGCCCAGGCCGGAATAACCCCGAGCATGCTGTCGCAGATAGAGCGCTCCGGAAAGACGGCCTCCACCAAGACCCTCAAGGCAATCGCGCACATCCTGGAAGTACCCCTGGGTGCCATTTCGCCTCATCTATCGGCCGGAATCGGAGGTGTTCCGAGTGATACCGGCAGGACCGTGCCCTGGATCCCGACCTGAGGGGCCGAGACGCCCGCGCCTATCCCGTGAAGCGTCAGCGCTTCTGGCGCAACGCCTCGGATTGAATTAGCATCCCCTCATCGACGCTCCGGCCGCGATCCGACAAGATGCGGAATTCGGGGCGCGACGAGAACCGGGCGGCGGTCGCGTGCCTAGGGCTGGTCCGAGCGCGGCCAGGCCCTTGGAAATCCGCCAGCCGGCAAGGCGCGGGAGCAGGCGGGAGGAGCCAATGCAAAAGCTGCAGTCGCAAGGCGTTCATCACATCACGCTGGTCGGTGCCGGGCGCCAGACCTCGATCGACTTCTGGGAGGGCGTGCTCGGCATGCCTTTCATCTTCGAGCAGCCCAATCTCGACAAGGCGAGCGAAAGCCATCTCTATTTCGATCCGGGCGACGGGCGGCTGATCACCGTCTTCACCGACGAGAGCCGGACCCCGGTCAGGCGGCGGACACCGACCGATATCGGCTGCGTCCACCACATCGCGTTCTCGGTGTCGCGGGTCACCTTCCTGCAGGCGGTCGCGCGGCTCGACGAGCGCGGCATCAAGCACAGCGGCGTCAAGGATCGCGGTTTCATGGACTCGATCTATTTCGAGGATCCGCTGGGACTGTTGATCGAGCTCGCCTCCTACCGCTTCGACCCGCCGGCCGGCTTCACCCATGCCGACGTGCTGATGGAGGCGCACAAGATCCGCGTGGCGCGCGGCGACTACAACATCGCCGAACTGCACCTGGCCGACGCCATCCAGGCGCTGGTCGAGCGGTCACGCGAAACCCTGTCGGAAAACAGGGCGGCAAAAAATCCTTATTAACCGGGCCAGAGGGAGGACCGACATGGCAAAAGCTGCAACGAAGAGTGCAAAGAAACCCGCGGCCAAGGCGGCCGCGAAGGTGACGGCAAAGGCCGCGCCTAAAGTGACGGCAAAAGCCGCGCCTAAAGCGACGGCAACGGCCGCGCCTAAGGCCAAAGTGAAGCCGGCTAAGAAGCCGGGTGTAAAACTCAGCATGCTGAGGCCGAGCGTCAACAACATGACCGTGCGGGTGTTCGCGCGCGCGGCCGGGCTCGATCCGGCGGAGACCGATGCCTGGGGCCATACGCGTTCGCCCGAGTTCCTGGCGCGCAATCCGGCGCATCTGACGCCGATGATCGAGGACAAGGGCCTGCCGCGCGGCGTGCTGTGGGAAAGCTGTGCCATCATGCAGTACCTCGCCAACAAGCACGGGCTGGATAAGTTCTATCCCAAGGCGCCGGCCAAGCGGGCGATGGTCGACAGCGCCATGTTCTATCTGGTCGGCACGCTTTACCCTTACGTCGCGCGCGCGACCTACCCGGCGCTCGGCTTCCCGCAATATGCCGGCGAGGTCGGTCACAGCGACGCCCACCCCGACAAGAAATCGGAAGCGCAGAAGGCGGCAATGGCCGCGATCGCCGAGCCGCTCGAGGTGTTTCACTCTTTCTTTCGCGACGGCAAGCCGTTCATCGGCGGCAACAACCCGTCGATCGCCGATATAAGGCTGGCGGCAACGCTCGAATTCCTGGCGGTCATCGACTACGCGCTGCCCAAATGGGCGAAGGAATACATGGCGGCGCTGGAGAAGAAGCTCGGCAAGGCTTACGCCGAACCCGCCGGCGACGTGCGCGGCTACATCGCGCATGTGAAATCGCAGGCCAGGGCGTAACAGTCCTTCGGGGTTAAGGTTTCGTTTACCTAAGGCCTGTCTACTGGTCGCAGTCCTCGCCGCGACCACGGATGTACTGGCGCCATGACGAGGCAAGGGAAAGGTCGGCTCCGTGCCGGCCTTTTGCTTTTCCGGCCATCGCGCCGCAATCACGACAGTATGATTGCGGCGCCGACGGGCAGGCTGAAATCCTGTTGTCATCCTCGTCATGGATCGTACGATGCCGCCAGGCGGTTGAGCGATGGCAACGAGGAACCCGCGATGAACATGGCAAGATCCTTGGTGATGGCGGTCACGCTGTCGATTGCGCCCTTTCCATCGGCCGCCGCGTCGCTCAACAGCATGAACGAGGTCGGCGGCGCCTTGCTCGCCTGCTGGACACCGCCGGCCAATTCCGACAATTCCTCGGTCACGCTCAGCTTCAGCTTCAAGCGCGACGGCACGCTGATCGGGCCGCCGAGGACGACCGCCATCCATGTCGGCGGCGACGACAAGGCGCGCAAGGCCTATGTCGATGCGGCGACCAAGGCCCTGAACGATTGCCTGCCGCTCAGCTTTTCGCCGTCGCTGGCGCAAGGCGTTGCCGGAAACGTCTTCACGTTGCAGTTCAACTCGCCGAAGAAGTAGCAGCAGGCTTGACTATTTGTTCCAACGCAATTCCGGACGATAGGCTGCGGCGAAGGCGCCGAGCCTAAAGCGCGTCGCGCTGAAACGGATTCAGGCGACGCGCTTTAAAAGCACGTCGCCCTTTAAAGGATTCGGGATTCCCTGAAAGACGGTTTGATGATTCATTGCGGTGGAAGGGAGAACCGTGATGGGCAAGCCGTTACCGATGGCGTTGCGTAAGCGTGTTGCGGCGTTTGTGGATGAGGGCAACAGCAACCGTGAGGCGTCGCGTCATTTCCGGGTTTCGCCGAAGTTCGTGAACGATCTGATGAAGCTGCGCGCCGAGAGGGGTTCGCTTGAGCCGCGCCGGCAAGGCCATGGCACTGGCGGCGGCAAGCTGGCCGCTCACGCCGATTTCGTGTGCCAGCGGATGGCCGAGAATGGCGATCTGACGCTCGACGAACTGTGCGTGGAGCTGGACGGGCGCGGCGTTACGGTGCATCGGTCGAATGTGGCCCGTCTGCTTCACCGGCTGGGCCTCAGTCACAAAAAAGACACTCTGGGCGAGCGAGCACCAGCGTCCCGACATCCGGCAGGCGCGCGAGCATTGGACCGAGCGGCGCAAACCGTTCTTCGACAAGGCCTTGATGCGCCTCGTCTTCATTGACGAGACCTCGACCAACACACGGCTGACCAAGCGAACCGGCTGGGCGCCCAAGAGCGAACGTTACCGAACATCCGCACCATTCGGCGGCTGGAAGACGCAGACCTTCATCGCCGGCTTGAGATGCCACGCCATGATCGCGCCTTGGATCGTCGATGCGCCGATGAACAAGGCGCGTTTCGAACTCTATGTCGAGACCCAGCTTGCCCCCGAACTCAAACCGGGCGACGTCGTCATCCTCGACAATGTCGCCTTCCACAAGAGCGAGCGGGCGGCCGAACTGGTGCGCCAGCGCGGTGCCTGGTTGCTGCCGCTGCCGGCCTACTCGCCCGATCTCAATCCAATCGAAATGGCCTTCTCGAAACTCAAGGCGCTGCTCAGAAAGAAGGCCGCGCGATCCTTCGACGCCTTATGCAACGCTCTCAAGGACATATGCGACCTGTTCGACCCGCTACAGTGCCGAAACTTCTTCAAAGCTGCCGGATATGAGACCAATTAAACGCGACATGCTTTAGGTCCTTTGTTTGATGCATGTCGTTGCCGCAAAACCGAGGTCACTTTTGCGCGACATGCATTAACCGCTCACACCTTTCCTGTAATTGCTTTCAGGTCAAACCGCGTGCGCGCCGAATCTGGGCGTGCTTTTCCAGTTCCGGCATCTCGAAGACGTAATCGTTCCAGGCGGAGTCCGGGATCTGCCCGGCAAGGTAACAATCCAAGAGAAGGCTTTGTTCGGGGGTAAGGGGTCTCGGCGCCTGCTCATGATCCAGCCCAAGCGAATGGATCAGGTTCCTGGTCAGGCCAGAGACGGTGAAGTGGATGGACATCTTCAGTCTCCTCCGCGCAGCGCGGCTCACATCAACGCCAACAACGCCTGTCGCCCATCAAAGGTTTCATCAGTGATCCGTGATCGCGCCGCGGGTTTGGCCATCGCCGACCTAAAGCGCGTCGCGCTGAAACGGATTCAGGCGACGCGCTTTAGGTCCTTTGTTTGATGCATGTCGTTGCCGCAAAACCGAGGTCACTTTTGCGCGACATGCATTAGTCGGAGGCCCTCGTCCCGACAGACGCGAAGCCGGTGCGCGTGGTCGGGCCGGCCTTCTTCCCGCGAATTGATCGGGCCGCCGTTCCCTGCCTTGCGGCATAGGCGCCCGGCTATGTTGACCAGGCAAATTTACTCGCAGACGACGCGGTAGCGCTTGCCAGTTTCGCCGACATTCCGGCAGGTCAGGGGGGGCTGCTCGCCGGAAGACGGGCCGGGCAAATCCCGGCTGTAGGAGGGCCTTGCCGAAGCGGGCCTGGAATGACGCCGGACAGCGGGATCCGGCGGCGGGCCTGGCGGCAGAGGAAACACGTCCGAGGCCATTTGCCGCGACGCGGTCGTTCCCGGCGGCGCCTCGTCCCACACACGCCTGACATCCATCCGGCTAGGTACGATCACCGTGCCGTCGTCGCTGCGCACGCAGCCGCCCGCCGCAAGCAGCACCGGGCACAAGACGAAAGCCGTGATCCGACCAAACATTAGCAACACCTCAGGCACCTTATAATGCGTCATTGCCTTAATCGCCAACGGGCGGATTACCGCAGCCGGCGGCGACCGGAATTTGCGGCAACGACACCGGGGGCAGGCGGTTGCAATCATTATGGTTAGCGGATCGTTAATGCTTGTCGGGCACATTCCGTCGACGAACCGGCGCGGTTCGGCCTTGGGGGTAGGAATGGCGGATACGGACGGGACTGTCGGGGCGGACAGCGCGCGGAATTTCGACAAGGCGGATATGAGCGGCAACGGGGCTTTTCCCAGTGACGTCCACGACATGGCCGGGCCTTCGGAGGCGCTTGCCAATCTGAGCCTGATGGTCGATTCGATGCCGATCGGCGTCATCGTTCTCGATGCCGAATTGCGGGCGGAGGTGGTCAACCGGGCGTTCTACGATTTCTGGAAGATCGATCCGCTGCGCGCTCCGGCCGGCAGCCGCTTTCGCGACCTCATGGAAGCCAGCCGCGATGCCGATCCGTTCGGCGGCGAGGAACAGGCCTGGCAAAGCCATGTGGCCGAGCGGGAGGCTGAAATCCGGGCTGGAACCTCGGGATCCAGGCAGTTGCCGCGCAAGGACGGCCGCACGCTGATCGCCTCGCTGGCGCCGCTTCCCGGCGGCAAGCGGCTGATCTCCTATGTCGACATCACCGACATGAAACAGCGCGAGACAGAAGCGGAGGACGCGCACAGGAACCTTGCCATCGTGCTGGAGTCGCTGCCGGCGGGCGTCATCATCTACGATCGCGACGACCGCTTCGTCTTCGCCAACCGCAAGCTGCAGGATACGCTGCCGGCGCTGAAGCCGGCCTGGCAGCCGGGCCGCACATTCCGCGAGGCGTTGTCGCTCGGCCATTCGGTCGGCTACTTCCGCTCGAGCGGCGACGCCGAGATCGACGGTCTGTATGGCGTCGACACCGAGCGCTGGCTTGACGCCATGCTCAAGCGGTACCGTTTGCCGAGTTCCGCCTACGAACGCCTCAACGCCGACGGGCGCTGGTACCAGGTCTATGACATGCGCACCGACGACGGGACGTTCATCGGCGTGCGCGTCGACATCACCGACATCAAGACGCGCGAGAAGGCGTTGGGCGACTCCATGCGCCAGATCGACCTCTACCGGCACGTGATGGACGAGCTGCCGGTGGCCGCCTTCATCAAGGCCGACGATCTCAGCATCGAATTCGTCAACAAGGCCTGGTGCGCGCTGACCGGCCTCGCCAAGGACGAAGTGTTCGGCAAGACGGATCGCGAGCTCTTCGCGACGGAAGAGGCGGACGGTTTCAGCAATGACGACACCGAAGTCGTGACGACCGGCGCGGGGCGCGAGATCGAGGAAGCCGTCACCCACCGCGACGGCACGGTGCGGCAGCTGATGACGCGCAAGAGCCGGCTGGTGGCGATCGACGGCTCCGTGCATCTGGTCGGCTCCAGCACCGACATCACCGACGTCAAGGCGCGCGAGCAGGTGCTCCGGCAGAGCATGAGCGAGAACGAGGTGTTCCGCAGCCTCATCGACAACGTGCCGGTGTCGATCTACGCCAAGCGCTCGGATCTCAGGCAGTTCTACGTCAACAAGGGCTGGTGCGATCTCACCGGCTTCAGCAGGGAAGAAGCCATCGGCAAGACCGATGTCGAGATTTTCGGCGCGGACGGCGAAGCCTTCGTCGCCAGCGACCTTGCCGTGCTGCGCACCGGCGAGACGCAGGAGATCGAGGAGACGGTGACGATGCCGGACGGCAGCGTCAGGCACCAGTTCGCGCGCAAGGGCGCGATGATCGCCTCGGACGGCTCGCTCTATCTCATCGGCTCCACCACCGACATCACCGAACTCAAGCAGCGCGAGGCCGAGCTCGGCGAGGCGCGCCGGCGCGCCGTGCTTGCCGACCGGGCCAAGTCGGAGTTCCTCGCCAATATGAGCCACGAGATCCGCACGCCGATGAATGGGGTTCTTGGAATGGCAGAGCTGCTGGCAAAGTCGGACCTCGATCCGAAGCAGAAGACGTTCACCGACATCATCGTCAAATCCGGCAACGCGCTGCTCACCATCATCAACGACATCCTCGACTTTTCCAAGATCGATGCCGGCCAGCTGGTGCTCGACCCGGCGCCCTTCAATCTCGCCGAGGCGATCGAGGACGTGGCGACGCTGGTATCGACGCGCGCCAAGGAGAAGGACCTCGAGCTCATCGTCCGTGTCCAGCCCGGGCTCGACGGCCAGTTCGTCGGCGATGTCGGCCGGATCAGGCAGATCGTCACCAACCTGCTCGGCAACGCCGTGAAGTTCACCGACGAGGGCCATGTTCTGGTCGATGTGACGGGCGACCGGATCCCCGCGGGGACGAAGCTCACCATTTCCGTGACCGATACCGGCATCGGCATTCCGGAAGACAAGCTGAAGCTGGTGTTCGAGAAATTCAGCCAGGTCGACACCTCCTCGACCAGGCGGCATGAGGGGACCGGTCTTGGCCTTGCCATCACCTCGCGGCTGGTCGAGATGATGGGCGGCGAGATCGGCGTCGACAGCGCCGAAGGCAAGGGTTCGACCTTCTGGTTCACGGTTACGCTGCCCAGGGCCGAGCAGGGCGGACAGCGCATCATGCCGATCGACGTCACCGGCGCGCGCGTGCTCGTCGTCGACGACAATGCCGTCAACCGCTCGATCCTGAGCGAGCAGATGGCGTCGTGGACGTTCGATTCCTGCGCGGCCGAAAGCGGCGCCGAAGGGTTGAAGGTGCTGATTGCCGCCGCCGCCTATGGCGTGCCGGTCGACTGCGTCGTGCTCGACTACCAGATGCCCGGCATGACCGGCGCCGAGATGGCGCGCATCGTGCGCAACACGGCGGGCTTGGCGCATACACCCATCATCATGCTGACCTCGGTCGACCAGTCGCTCGCCAACACGGCCTATCGCGACCTCGGCATCGACGCGCAGCTGATCAAGCCGGCGCGCTCCTCCATCCTCCTGGAAACGCTGGTCGCGACCATCCAGCGCCATCGCCACAGCAGCGCCGCGGCGCAACCCGCTGTTGGCGGCGGCAGCCCCCCGCAAGCCGCGCCGGCGCCGACGGCGGCATCGGATCGCGCCATGCTGCAGCCGCCGCCGGGGCGGGCGCGTCCACGCCCCGCCGATGCGGAGCGCGGGCTCGACATCCTGGTGGCCGAGGACAATGAGGTGAACCAGCTGGTGTTCACCCAGATACTCGGCGAGACCGGTTACCGATTCGAGATCGTCGGCAACGGCCGCAAGGCGCTCGACGCCTTCAGCAAGCTCAATCCACGCATGATCCTGATGGATGTGTCGATGCCGGAAATGAACGGGCTGGAGGCGACGGGCGCTATCCGCCGACTCGAGGAGGACATGGGCACGCATGTGCCGATCGTCGGTGTTACCGCGCATGCGCTGAAGGGCGACCGCGAACGCTGCCTGGAAGCCGGCATGGACGATTACCTGCCGAAGCCGATCAGCCCGCGCGCGCTGCTGGAAAAGCTCGAGCGCTGGCTGAGCGCCGAAGCGGAAGTCCGGCGCAGCGCCGGCTAAGCGCGAGACAGACCGGCGGCACCCCGCGAGGAGCATTGACGCATACGTATGGTGCGATCGCACCATATCAAAGCATGTGCCAAGCCAGGACAATGGGCGTATCGATTCCGCCTTTCAGTTACGGGCGGGAGCGGCGACCGCCAACAAGAAACAGCGTCGACTCTACCCCAACGGACCCTGTTTTCGGCGATGGCCAGGCCATGATCCGCTCTGGCGTACAGGCAACGCGCTCTCGTCCGGATTTTATTTCCCGGCGGCCGTGACCCGGCCGCCGGGATATTTTTTGATTCAAAAGTCAGACAAGTTACTGATTCCCGCGGCAAACTCCGGCCGGTCCCGCGAGGCCGCCGCGGACCTCTCCAGACATCCCCGTTCGGGCGTTACTGGGCTGACACGAAACTGTCATGCGACTGTAATAATCGAGAGCTATTGCCCTCACCGGGCGCCGATACAACGGGTGCCGAGAGACCATCTTCCGAACAGGAGCAGGCCACATGAGACATTTCATCCGCTCGGCGGCCGTTGCGATTGCAATGGCTGCGGCATCAACCCTTAGCATCTCCGCCGCGATGGCAGCCGACATTTCCGGCGCCGGCGCCACCTTCCCCTATCCGATCTATGCGAAGTGGGCTGACGCGTACAAGAAGGAGACCGGCATCGGTCTCAACTACCAGTCGATCGGCTCCGGCGGCGGCATCAAGCAGATCAAGGCCAAGACCGTGACCTTCGGCGCTTCCGACGCGCCGCTGAAGGGCGAGGATCTCAACTCCACCGGGCTGGCGCAGTTCCCGATGGTGATGGGCGGCATCGTTCCGGTCGTCAACCTCGAGGGCATCAAGCCGGGCGAACTGGTTCTCGACGGTCCGACGCTGGCCGACATCTTCTCCGGCAAGATCACCAACTGGAACGACGAAGCGATCAAGAAGCTCAACCCCGACGCCAAGCTGCCCGACCAGGCGATCGCCGTCGTGCACCGCTCGGACGGCTCGGGCACCACGTTCAACTTCAGCTACTACCTGGCCGACGTCAGCGCCGACTGGAAGTCGAAGGTCGGCGTCAACACCGCGCTCGAATGGCCGGTGGGCATCGGCGCCAAGGGCAACGAAGGCGTCGCCAACAACGTCTCGCAGACCGGCGGCGCGATCGGCTACGTCGAATACGCCTATGCCAAGCAGAACAAGCTGACCTACACCGACCTGATCAACAAGGACGGCAAGAAGGTCGAGCCGACCGCCGCTGCCTTCTCGGCCGCCGCGGCCAATGCCGACTGGAGCTCGCAGCCGGGCTACGGCGTCATCCTGGCCAACCAGGCCGGCGCTGAATCCTGGCCGATGACGTCGGCCACCTGGATCCTCGTCTACAAGAAGCCCGACGACGCCGCGGCCACGACCGAAGCGCTCAAGTTCTTCGCCTGGTCCTACGCCAAGGGCGACGAGCTGGCCGCCAGCCTGGACTATGTTCCGATGCCCGACGCCGTCGTGAAGAGTGTCGAGGCGATGTGGGGCAAGGACATCGTCGACGCGAACGGCAAGCCGCTGTACTCCGGCATGTAAGTCCTAGCGAATAAGGAGGGCGCCTTTGGGCGCCCTCCTGTCTCTTTCGAAATGCGAGGGGGTAAATGACAGCCGTTTCCGAAGCCGCGACATCGTCCGCCCTGCGGACCAGAGAAGCGACAGTGCGCCGCTTCGCCTTCACCGACATGGCCTTCCGGACGGCCACCCGCCTTTCCGCCATCCTCGTGCTGGTTCTGCTCGGCGGCGTCGCGATCTCGCTGGTCGCCGGCTCGTGGGAGGCGCTGTCGAAGTTCGGCTTCTCCTTCCTCACCACCGAATCCTGGAACCCGGTCACCGAGAATTTCGGCGCGCTGGCGCCCATCTACGGCACCATCGTCACCTCGGCCATCGCCATCCTCATCGCCGTGCCGATCGGCATTGGCATCGCCGTCTTCCTGACCGAGCTTTGCCCGCGTCCTCTCAGGCGGCCGATCGGCATTGCGGTCGAGCTGCTTGCCGGCATTCCCTCGATCATCTACGGCATCTGGGGCCTGTTCGTCTTCGCGCCGTTCCTGCAGACGACGGTGCAGCCCTTCATCATCTATATTTTCCACGGCATACCGGGGCTCTCCAGCCTGTTTGCCGGCCCGCCCTACGGCATCGGCCTGCTGACCTCGTCGCTGATCCTCGCCATCATGGTGCTGCCCTTCATCACCTCGATCACCAAGGACGTGTTCGACACGGTGCCGGCGGTGCTGAAGGAATCGGCCTACGGCATCGGCTGCACGACCTGGGAAGTGACCCGGCGCGTGACCATCCCCTATACCCGCGTCGGCATCATGGGCGGCGTCATGCTCGGCCTCGGCCGCGCGCTCGGCGAGACGATGGCCGTCACCTTCGTCATCGGCAACGCGCACCGCATCAGCGCCTCGCTGTTTGCGCCGGGCACGACGATCTCGGCGACCATCGCCAACGAATTCACCGAGGCCGACGGCGATCTCTATACGTCCTCGCTGGTATCGCTCGGCCTGATCCTGTTCATCATCACCTTCATCATCCTCGCGCTCGCACGCTACATGCTGTTGCGCATCGATAGCCGCACGGGAGCCTGACCGATGTCGACTGCCGCATCGCTTCACCAAAGCCGCAAACGCAAGAACGCCGTGATGATGGCGCTGTGCGTCGTCGCGGCGGGCATCGGCCTCGCCTGGCTGGCGTTGATCCTCGGGGCGCTGCTCTATAAGGGGCTCTCCGGGGTGAACCTGGCCGTGTTCACGCAGATGACGCCGCCGCCCGGCGACGCCGGCGGCCTGCTCAACGCCATCTACGGCAGCATCGTCATGACCATCATCGGCATCATAGTCGGCACGCCGATCGGCGTGCTGGCCGGTACCTACATGGCCGAGTACGGGCGCTTCTCGAAGCTCACGACGATCGTGCGCTTCATCAACGACATCCTGCTGTCGGCGCCATCGATCATCATCGGCCTGTTCGTCTATGAGCTGATGGTACGGCCGATGGGGCACTTCTCGGCGATTGCCGGCGCCGTCGCGCTGTCGATCCTGGTGATCCCCGTCGTGGTGCGCACCACCGAGGACATGCTGAACCTCGTGCCCAACGCGCTGCGCGAAGCGGGCACCGCCATCGGCGCGCCACGCTGGGTGGTGATCCGCTCGGTCGCCTACCGCGCGGCCCTGTCCGGCATCGTGACCGGCATCCTGCTGGCGATCGCCCGCATCTCCGGCGAGACGGCGCCGCTTCTCTTCACCGCGCTCAACAACCAGTTCTGGTCGAGCAATCTCAATGCCCCGATGGCCAGCCTGCCGGTGACCATCTTCCAGTTCGCCCTCAGCCCTTACGAGGAATGGCAGCAGCTGGCCTGGACGGGCGCACTCATAATCACCCTTACGGTTCTCGGGCTGAGCATCATCGCCCGCAGCCTGACCGGACGCAGAGAGGACAGATGAAACCGATGTTGTCCACCGACCTGAACGTAGCCGACACGACCGTCGAGAAGGCCAAGATCGAGGTCAAGAACCTCAATTTCTACTATGGCCAATCGAAGGCGCTGAAGGACATCAACCTGTCCTTGCCGGAGCGCAGCGTGACCGCCTTCATCGGCCCGTCGGGCTGCGGGAAGTCGACGCTGCTGCGCGTGCTCAACCGCATCTACGAGCTCTATCCGAAGCAGAGTGCCGAGGGCCAGGTACTGCTCGACGGCAAGAACATCCTCGACCGCTCGCAGGACCTCAACCTGCTGCGCACCAAGATCGGCATGGTGTTCCAGAAGCCGACGCCGTTCCCGATGTCGATCTACGAGAACATCGCCTTCGGCGTCAGGCTGTATGAGAAGATCAGCAAGGCCGAGATGGACAGCCGCGTCGAGTCGGCGCTGAAGCGCGCCGCGCTGTGGAACGAGGTCAAGGACAAGCTCAACGCCAGCGGCCTCAGCCTTTCCGGCGGCCAACAGCAGCGCCTGTGCATCGCCCGCACCGTGGCGGTGAAGCCCGAGGTCATCCTGCTCGACGAGCCGGCCTCGGCGCTCGATCCGCTGTCGACCGCCAAGATCGAGGAACTGATCGACGAGTTGCAGGCCGACTATACGATCGTCATCGTCACCCACAACATGCAGCAGGCGGCGCGCGTGTCGAGGCAGACGGCGTTCATGTATCTGGGCGAGCTGGTGGAGTTCGACCGGACCGAGAAGATCTTCACCTCGCCGCGCGAAAAGCGCACGCAGGACTACATCACCGGCCGCTTCGGCTGAGTTCATACGAGGACATCATCATGGCCGAACATACCGTCGCTTCCTTCGACGAGGATCTGAGGCAGATCAGCCGGCTCATCAACGACATGGGCGATCTGGCCGGCTCCATGGTCGGCGGCGCGACCAGGGCCCTGCTCGAAACCGACAATGCGCTGGCGCAGCGCGTCGTCTCCGACGACGCCATCATGGACGCGCGCCAGCGCGAGCTCGACGACCGCGCCATCACGCTGATCGCCAAGCGGCAGCCGATGGCGGACGACCTGCGCAACGTTGTCGGCTCGATCCGCATGGCGGGCGATCTCGAACGCATCGGCGATCTTGCCAAGAACATCGCCAAGCGCGTTGGCGCGGTCGGCGTCAGCACCGCGCCGCGCGACCTCACGCATTCGATCGATTCCATGGCGCAGCTGGTGCTGATCCAGGTCCAGGCCGTGACCCAGGAATATATGGTGGGCGACGCCACTGCGCTGGCCAAGCTGCGCAACGACGACGAGCGCATCGACGTCAAATACACGTCCGTCTTCCGCGAGCTGTTGACCTACATGATGGAAGATCCGCGCAACATCACCGCTTGCACGCATCTTCTGTTCTGCGCCAAGAATCTCGAGCGCATCGGCGACCATGTGACCAACATCGCCGAGAACGCCTATTATGTGCTCACCGGTACGCAATTGCCCGCCAACCGTCCCAAGCAGGACGAGACGGCAATGTCGGCGCCGGCGGCCTGACGAGAAGGTTACCCCGATGATCGCGCCACGCATCATGGTGGTGGAGGATGAGGAGCCGCTGGGGGTGCTGCTCCGCTACAATCTCGAATCCGAGGGTTACCAGGTGGAAGTGGTGACCCGCGGCGACGAGGCCGAAATCCGCCTTCAGGAAAACGTTCCCGACCTGCTCGTGCTCGACTGGATGGTGCCGGCGGTTTCCGGCATCGAGCTCTGCCGGCGCCTCAGGATGCGGCCCGAGACCGAGCGGCTGCCGATCATCATGTTGACGGCGCGGGGCGAAGAAAGCGACCGCGTGCGCGGGCTCTCGACCGGCGCCGACGACTACCTGGTCAAGCCGTTCTCGACGCCGGAATTCATGGCGCGCGTCAAGGCGCTGCTGCGCCGCGCCAAGCCGGAGGTGCTGTCCAGCGTGCTCAAGGTCGGCGACATCGTGCTCGACCGCGAGTCGCATCGCGTCTACCGCAAGAAGAGCGAGATAAGGCTCGGCCCGACCGAGTTCCGCCTGCTCGAATTCATGATGCGGCATCCTGGCCGCGTGTTCTCGCGCAGCCAACTGCTCGACAATGTCTGGGGCGAGACGATCTATATCGACGAGCGCACGGTGGACGTCCATGTCGGCCGCCTGCGCAAGGCGGTCAACAACGGCCGCATGCCCGACGTCATCCGAACCATTCGCGGGGCGGGTTACGCGATCAGGGAGGATTAGGGATAGGGCGCGGAAGCGCTGACGGGCTCCGCTCCCGGCATCTGCGATGGTGATTAGCCGAGACGCTTCTAGCGTCGTCATCCACGGGCGGAGCAAGGAGCGTAGCGACGCAGCGCAGACCCGAGGATCCATTCCGTGACTTCGACGCGCCGGGGCGGTGCAGAATTCTGCTCCGCTGCGCCTACGATCGAAGTAACGGCATGGATTCCAGGGTCTGCGCTGCGTCGCTTCGCTCCTGCTTCGCCCTGGAATGACGAAGCTGCGGGGCCATCGCTAATCTCAAGCGTCTGCTGCTGTCCTCAGCGACCAGCGGTCACTTCAAAGCCGCTCAGGCCACGTTTTTTCCGCTGCCCGCTCTTGCCTGCATGCCCGGCGCGAAAATCTCCTGGTCGACGAAGGTCAGCGCGCGCATGGCGCAGCCTTCGCGGATCAGCGGCAGCTCGTTAGGCTCGGTGTCGAAGGAGATCGATTCCGAGTGCTGGCCGCCCGCGGTCTGGGCGATCGCCGCCCTTAGCGCCGGCTCGATCAGGTCGAAGGCGGCCGCGCTGACGCCGACCATGGCCACGGGCGCCGGGTCGATGAGGGCGAACAGGCTGCCGAGACCGAAACCAAGCGCCTCGCCGGCCCGACGGTAAGCCTCCCGCTCGGGGCCGTCCTTCTCGCGCGCCTTGGCGGCGAGGGCTCGCATGTCGGCGTCGCCGACGTCGACCGGCTCGGCGTCCTCGCTCATTTTCATGGCGCTGCGCCAGATCGCGTAATTGCCGGCATAGGCCTCGACGCAGCCGCGCCGGCCGCAGCGGCAAAGCGCGCCGCCCGGGCGGTGGATCATGTGGCCAAATTCGCCGCCCGAGGAATGCGTGCCGGTGAACAGCGCGCCCTTCAGCACCAGACCCATGCCGATGCCGTGCGACAGGAGGATGGCGATGAAGTCGTCGCGATAGCGCTCGGGGTCGCGCCATTGCAGCGCCACCGCCATCATGTTGCAGTCGTTCTCCATGGTGGCGGGGATGCCGAATTCCTGCTCGAGGATGTCGGCGAAAGGAATGTCGGTCAGCGGCGTTATCGGCGACCACAGCATGGCCCGTGCGTGGGAATCGGTGATGCCCTGGATGCCCATGGCGAGGCGGGCGACGCTGCTCACGTCGAGGTCGGGATCCTGCAGCCGGCGCCGGACGATCGCCACGCATTCGCCGATCAAGTCGTCGCGGGGCATGACAAGCGTGTCCAAGCGCTGCTGCTCCTCGGCGACCACCTGGCCGGCATAATCGATCACGGCGACCGACAGGAAGTTCAGC
Organism: Mesorhizobium humile; assembly: GCF_033977215.1. NCBI lineage: Bacteria > Pseudomonadati > Pseudomonadota > Alphaproteobacteria > Hyphomicrobiales > Phyllobacteriaceae > Mesorhizobium > Mesorhizobium humile. Next base: position 216,324 of record NZ_JAVIIV010000010.1, on the reverse strand, counting down.
GACAAGACCACGGTCAGCACCGCGGCGGCTTCGGGGTTCAGCGCCAGGCCGATCTGCGGCCGGCCGCGTTTCAGCGCCGTCGGCTCGCTGGCCTTGCTCTCGGTGAGAATGCCTTCCTGGATCAGATCGGCGGAGATCGCCGAAATGGTCGAGTGGCTGAGCCCGGTGGTGGCGGCAATCTCCGTGCGCGAAGGCTGGCCGGCGCGGCGCACGGCCGAAATCACCATGGCGCGGTTGCGCCGGCGCAAATCGTCGTGACGGATTCCGACCGACATGTCTTCGCACGTCCTCCCCGGTCATCGCGGCCTTGTGATGATGCCATGGCCTAGCGTTGACACGCCAGACGGTTCACCATTTGCGGAAACGGCGAACCGTCTGTCTTTTGTTCTGACGCAATTCCGGGCGGAAAACCGCTGCGCACTTTTCCTGGAATTGCTTCTGGATACTGGCAGAAGCCAAGGTCCATGTCATTATTTATTGCGGGTGTCGAAAAAAATGTTCGGACCCATCAAAACCCATCAGAATCGCAGTTGACAGCGTCGTTTTGCTGGATCACTATTTTTTTGAGGCTCGAAAAAAAGCCTCTTTACCGGCCTTCGGGCCAGTCTGGGTCGCGCCGCACAGAGCGCAGGGAGGATATCATGAAGAAATTCGCAGCCGCCATCCTGGCGGGCGTTGCCATGTCGCTGACGTTGGCGTCGGTCGCCGAGGCGAAGGACAAGGTGATCGGCGTCTCTTGGTCGAATTTCCAGGAAGAGCGCTGGAAGACCGACGAAGCGGCGATGAAGGCAGCCATCGAGGCCGCCGGCGACAAGTATATTTCGGCCGACGCGCAGTCCAATCCGGGCAAGCAGCTGACCGATGTCGAAAGCCTGATCTCGCAGGGCGCCAATTCGCTGATCATCCTGGCTCAGGATGCCTCGGCCATCGGTCCGGCGGTGCAGAAGGCGCTCGACGAAGGCATTCCGGTCGTCGGCTATGACCGCCTGATCGAGAACAAGGACGTCTTCTACCTGACCTTCGACAACAAGGAAGTCGGCCGCATGCAGGCCCGCGAGGTGTTCAAGGCCAAGCCGGAAGGCAACTACGTCTTCATCAAGGGCTCGGGTTCCGATCCGAACGCCGACTTCCTGTTCTCGGGCTCCATGGAAGTGCTCAAGGCGGCGATCGACAGCGGCAAGATCAAGAATGTCGGCGAGGCCTATACCGACGGCTGGCTGCCGGCCAACGCGCAGAAGAACATGGAGCAGTTCCTGACCGCCAACGACAACAAGGTCGACGCGGTCGTGGCGGCCAATGACGGCACCGCCGGCGGCGTCGTAGCGGCGCTGACGGCGCAAGGCCTGGCCGGCACCGTTCCGGTCTCGGGTCAGGACGGCGATCACGCGGCGCTCAACCGCATCGCGCTCGGCACGCAGACCGTGTCGGTGTGGAAGGACGCGCGCGAGCTTGGCAAGAACGCCGCCGAGATCGCCTCGCAGCTCGCCAACGGCAAGAAGATGGGCGACATCGCCGGCGCCAAGGACTTCACGACGCCTGGCGGCAACACCGTCAAGTCGCTGTTCCTGACCCCGATCGCGATCACCAAGGACAATCTCAACGTCGTCATCGACGCCGGCTGGATCAAGAAGGACGAAGTTTGCGCTGGCGTTGCCGCCGGCAGCGTCAAGGTCTGCAACTAAGTTTGCCGGCTCTCGATCAAAATCCTGCGCCGCGGCCTGGAGCGGTTCGATGAACCGCTCCAGTTCCTTGTTGCCGCAATCCCGGACGGGAAGCTACGGCGAAGTCGCCGATCCCAACCGCCACGCACTTTTCCTGGGATTGCTTTGAAGCCGCGGCGTTTTCTCAAAAAGATTTGTGTTTCCGCCTCTGGCGGATAGCTTCTAGGCTTGGCCAGGCATCCGCGTCAGACGGGCAGGCCGGCGGGAGGAAATCATGACCGATACGACGTCTACCCAATCGGCGGACACCGCGCGCGCGTCGGAACTTGGCGCTGTCGCCAGGTTCCTGAAGGCAACCGAGATCGATACCCGCATGCTCGGCATGATAGGCGCGCTGCTGCTGATCTGGGTCGGGCTGCACGTGATTTCCAGCCTGCGCCTCGGCGTCAATCCGCTCGACTTCGACAGCCGCACCTTCCTGACGCCGCGCAATCTGTGGAACCTGTCGGTTCAGACTTCGGCCGTGGCGATCATGGCCTCAGGCATGGTGCTGGTCATCGTCATGCGCAACATCGACCTGTCGGTCGGATCGGCCGAAGGGGTGATCGGCATGGTCATGGGCTTTGCCCAAGTGCATTTCCTGGTTCGCTTCGTCGGGCTTGAATTGGGCAATCCCTGGATCTGGGTCCTGGCATTGCTGATCGGCCTGGCGCTCGGCCTCATCATCGGCGCCTTCCAGGGCTTCATCATCGCCTATCTCGAAGTGCCGGCCTTCATCGTCACGCTGGGCGGATTGCTGGTATGGCGGGGCGCTGCCTGGTGGGTCACCAGCGGCCAGACCGTGGCGCCGCTCGACGCCACGTTCCAGCTGATGGGCGGCGGCCCGGCGGGCTCGATCGGCGCCAAGTGGAGCTGGGCCGTCGGCATCGCCGCCTGCCTGGCGGTCATCTTCATGCATTTCAACGGCCGCGTGCAGCGCAAGCGCTTCCGCTTCCCGCTGCGTCCGGTCTGGGCCGAGACGCTGCTCGCCACCGTCACCTGCGCGGTCATCCTGGGCGCAGTGTGGCTCGCCAATTCCTATCCCTGGCCGGTCGGCATCGTGAACCGCTACGCCGCCGCCAACAACATCACCGTTCCCGAAGGCGGGCTGTTCATCGCGCATGGCATCGCCATTCCGGTGCTGATGGCCGTCGCCGTCGGCCTGATCATGACCTTCGTCACCAAGCGCACGCGCTTCGGCCGCTATGTCTTTGCCATCGGCGGCAATCCGGAAGCAGCCAACCTCGCCGGCATCAACACGCGCTGGATCACCATGAAGGTGTTCATGATCATGGGCGTGCTGGCGACGATCGCGGCGGCGATCTCGTCGGCCAGGCAGAACTCCTCGACAAACGTGCTCGGAACGCTGGACGAACTCCTGGTCATCGCCGCGGCGGTCATCGGCGGCACCTCGCTCGCCGGCGGCTCCGGAACCGTGCTCGGCGCGATGCTCGGCGCGCTTCTGATGCAGTCGCTGCAGTCCGGCATGGTGCTGCTCGGCGTCGATTCGCCGCTGCAGAGCATCGTCGTGGGCGCCGTGCTGGTCGTCGCGGTGTGGCTCGACACCATCTATCGCAAGCGGGTCTGAGGAGAACGAGCATGGCTGAAAAATCCGCTCCCGCCGGCGTTCCGCTGGTCGACATGCGCAACATCTCGATCGCCTTCGGCGGCATCCGCGCCGTCGACGACGCCTCGGTCGATCTTTTCCCCGGCGAAGTGATGGCGCTGCTCGGCCACAATGGCGCGGGCAAATCGACGCTGATCAAGATCCTGTCCGGCGCCTACAAGCGCGACAGCGGGCAGATCTTCATCAATGGCGAGGAGGCTTCGATCTCCAATCCGCGCGACGCCAAGAAATACGGCGTCGAGACGATCTACCAGACGCTGGCGCTGGCCGACAATGTCGATGCCGCCGCCAATCTGTTCCTCGGCCGCGAGCTGATGACGGGTTGGGGCACGCTGGACGACGTCGCCATGGAAGCCGAGGCGCGCAAGGTGATGGGCCGGCTCAATCCACGCTTCCAGCGCTTCAAGGAGCCTGTCATCAAGCTGTCGGGCGGACAGCGGCAGTCGGTGGCGATCGCGCGCGCGATCCTGTTCAACGCCCGCATCCTGATCATGGACGAGCCGACGGCGGCGCTCGGCCCGCAAGAGACGGCGCAGGTCGGCGAACTGGTCAAGCAGCTCAAGGCCGACGGCATCGGCATCTTCCTGATCAGCCACGACATCCACGACGTGTTCGAACTCGCCGACCGGGTCTGCGTGATGAAGAACGGCCAGGTGGTCGGCACCGCGCGCACGACCGACGTCACCCAGGACGAGGTGCTCGGCATGATCATCCTGGGCAAATGCCCGCCAGGCGCCATCCCGGGTCCAGGCGCGCTGAAGATCGCGGCATGAACGGATAGCCGGCTAATTAACGGCTGCGTGATGTACCAGCCCCTGTGATGATTTGGCCGCGCCATTGTGTTGGCGCGGAGACTTGCCCATAAAGGTCGTCGACCGTCCACGGGCCGCATCGCTGATTTGAAGAAGCTCTTTCCGATCGTTGCCTTCGTCGCCGTCGCGCTGATCAGCCTGACGATGGCGGGGTTCGCTTATTTCGCGACGCAGGAGGCGGCGCGGATCAAGTTCGAGGGGACCGCCGACGACGCGCTCAACCGCATCGAAAGCCGCATCGACCTGCATCTGTCGCTGCTGCGTTCGACGCAGGCACTGTTCGATGCCCGCAACGGCGACATCACGCGCGGCGAATTCAAAGCCTTCTTCACCGCGCTCGACATAAGCGACAATTTCGCGGGGCTGCGCGGGATCGGCTTCCTGAGGCTCGCCAAGACCGGCGACGAGGCGGCGGTCGAACGCGACATCCTGCACGACCTCGGGACGGCGCATCCGGTCTATCCCGCAACGACCGAGCAATGGCGCACGCCCATCGTGCTGTTCGAGCCGCTCGATACGTCCAACCAGTCGATCATCGGCTTCGACATGTTCACCGAGCCGGTGCGGCGCGCGGCGATCGAAAAGGCGATGGCCGACGACCGGCAGCATGCGAGCGGCGTGGTCCAGCTCGGACAGGGCGCCGGCGTGGCGCAGACCTTCACGGGCTTCCTGGTCTTCGTGCGGCTGAACGTCGAAACCGCGCCCGAGGTCATCAATGCAAGCCGCTCTTCGACCGCCGGCTTCCTCTACGCGGCGTTCCGAGCCCAGGACCTGTTCCAGGTCGCGCTCAGCCGCTCGCCGCTGCTGCCGGTCAATGTCGAGGTCTTTGACGGCAAGCCGGAGGGCGGCAATCTGCTTTTCCGTTCTGAAGCACCGCCGGCGGAACGCATCGGCGCGAAACTTCTGGCGCGTCGCGATATCGTCGTCGCGGGCCGGCCCTGGACCGTGCTGTTCAGGCCGACAAGCGCCTTCGAGCCGCCGTCCTCACGCGCCATTCCGGTGATGCTCGGGTTGTTCGGCCTTCTGGCTGCCGGCGCTATCGCGTTGGTGGCGCGCTATCAGGAACGTGCCTATGACGCGAAATCGGCGCTGCACGAGGCGACCGAAAAGAGCCTGCTGGAGAAGGATCTGATCCTGCAGGAGATGAAGCACCGCATCAAGAATTCGATCACCCGCGTGCTGGCGATCGCGCGGCAGACGGCCTCGCAGGCCACCGACGTCAAGGAGTTTTCGGCATCGTTCTCGGCGCGCCTCCAGGCCATGGCGGCTTCGCAAGACATGCTCACCCGCTCGCGCTGGCAGAAAGCCGATCTCGGCGACCTGCTGCGCATCGAGCTCGGGCAGGTGTTCGGCAAGGACCTTCCCGCAGGTGTCTTGTCAGGCCCGGAAGTGCTGCTCGACGAGACGACGACGCAGGCGCTCGGGCTGACCTTCCACGAACTCGCCACCAACGCGCTGAAATATGGCGAAGCCGGCAGTTCCGTCGGCGCCCTCAAGGTCGACTGGAGCGTCGACGAAGGTCGCGGCCGGGAGCGGACGCTGGTCCTGAACTGGCGCGAGGCGGGTCAGAAGAAACTGGAAGCGCCGGCCAAGACCGGCTTCGGCACCAAGCTGATCGATCTCAACGTCACGCGCGAGTTGCGCGGAACGATCGCGCGCGACTATCAGGCCGAAGGATTGAAGGTGGAAATCAAAATTCCGCTGACCGCGTCAGCGGCCAAAATGTCCCCGATGGCGAGCCAACCAGCGGTTTGAAACCGGAGGCCGGTTGCCGGCCTCCGGTTCTCTTCCGGTATTAGTTACAGCGAGCCGTGTAGATCCGGCCGCGATGATCGCGATACTGGCAATAGCCGTTGCGCAGGTTGCGAACCAGGAGGCCAGACCCGGCGCCGACGGCCGCGCCGATCAGCGCACCCTTGCCGCCACCGACCAGGCCGCCCACGCCGGCGCCGATCAGGCCGCCACCGACGACATCCTGCTCGGTCGTGGTGCAGCCGCTGACAGCAACCACGGCAACCATGGCAATGATCATCTTCCGCATAGAATTGCTCCTCACTTTTGTCCTCACTTTTGGCAGTGCCGGCAATCATTTAGCATGAAAAACCGGGCTTTGCCTGTCCGATTTTACTGTTGCCTAACATAGTCTTTTTCGGGGCGCTCACGGTTCGACGCGACAAGCATGCCGGAAACCTCCAGGGATGCGACCAGCGTGCCGTCGGGTTTCACGTTCCAGACGATCTGGTCGTAATCATCCTCCCGCGCCGGATCGACGGCGAGGCATTTGCCGATGATGCGGGGAGCCTGGCCCTGCAGGTCGCCGAGGGCGAAAGGCCTTTCGGCCGTACAGGCCTGCTCGGTCTCGAAGACGCTGACCGGCACCTGGAGTTCGCGGCAGTCGGTCATCGAGCTGGAACAGCCGACGACGAAGAGCAATGCGGCGATGTGTTCCATGGGCTCCAAACCTCTCGCCGCAAACAACGATTCTCGGCGGACAAAAGTTCCGGGGCCCGAGCCTGAAGCGCTCCCAAAGCCGGTCGCGTAAAAAAAGATTCACGCGACCTGCTTTAGTTTTTGATTTTAAGCATGTCTTTGTCCCGAAACCGGCCCACTTTCGGGAGACATGCTTTAAAGCCTGGGCGTCAAAGCCGCATGCGGGTCAGAACAATTGCCAGGCCGCGGTCAAGGCCACGGCGGCCAGAAGCGCGATCGCGCCAAGGCGGAGAAGAAGAAGGGATGAATGTGGCGCCGGCGGCGGCTCGGCTTCCTGGAAGCCGCTCATCGAGACGCGGGCGGCCTGCTCCAGCCTGTTCATGTCGGCAACCATCATTCCACTCTCTCAGATCGCGCGCCGGGGGCGCGGACGGGTTTCCGGCAAATCGTTAGCCGGATACACAGGATCGGACTTTATGGTGAACAGCCGGTTAAGACCTTGGCCGGCAAGGCTCCGTTTCGGCGCAATTCCGGGCGGATAGCTACGGCGAAGCCGCCGAGCCTGGCTACGGCGAAGCCGCCGAGCCTGATCGCCAAGCGCCTTTCCTGGGAGCTGCTCTCGCGCCGTCGGCGGCGCCATCAATCCGTCTCGAAATTCCCATGCGGGACCGTGAGGCGGTATTCCATGCGGTCCTTGCCGATCTCCAGCGTCGCGGAGCCGTTCAGCGACATCGGCACGACGCGTTCCAGCGCCACGCTGCCGAAGCGCTTCTCATTGCGCGGCGCGGCGCCGACCACCTCCGTCCAGGTCAGCAAAAGGTTGGGCGCGATTCCGTTTTCGGCCTCGAGCCTGGCGCGAACCTCGACATGGCCATCCGGCCGGGACAGCGCGCCATAGCTCACGGAATTCACGGCCAGCTCATGCATCGCCAGGCCGATATGCAGGGCGGCATTGGGGTTGAGATAAGGATTTTCGCCCGCGAACCGCAGGCTCTGGGCCAGATCGCTGCTGTAGCGGCCGACCTGGCCGGATACGAGCTCCTGCAGCGCCGCTCCTCGCCAGTTGGAGGATGTGACCAGATCCTGCGAGGACGCGAGCGATTGCAGCCGGCCGCGAAATCGCGCCAGGAACTCACTGAGCGTCTCCGTATAGCGTCCGGTCTGGGTGGCGATGCTCTGGATGATGGCGAGGAGATTTTTCGATCGATGGCTGACTTCGCGCAGCAATGCCTTAAGCGTCTGCTCGCGGCGTTTCTGCTCCGTCGTTTCCACCATCGTCGTGACGACGCCGAGGACGTCGCCGGCGTCGCCACGGTCGGCATCGATCCAAAGCTGGAACCAGCGCACGCCCTGGCTTCCCGGAATGCTGAGCTCAAGCTGGTCCGCGTTGCCGGATTCGATTACCTTGAGTTTGGCGGCCCTTATGCGTTCGGCCTGCGCCGGCGAGAGCAAGTCCTTGCCGTCGGCGGTTTCGGCCGCCCAGGGCGCGTTCATGTTGCGCGCCCAGACCGTCTTCATCTGCCGATCCTGGTAGAGAACCGAAATCCCGGCATTGTGCAGGGCGTGAAGCAAGGCACGCCCGACCTGCATCCCGCTTTCGGAAGGATGCATCGCGATCACTTCACTGTTCTCCTTCTCAACCCTGTCCTTCGTGGGACCCTTGGAAGGCATTGGAAACATCCCCGCTCGGTCCTTGAACGGCTCAATCCGCAACTGGTTCCGCATGGTCACCACCCCGAAATTGCAGGGCTCTCCAAAAACGGTCCGCCGGACGGTGCTCTTTTGAAGCTCCGCCCGGCGGTGGCTGGAAACCGTTTGAGGGGTGCGGCTTCCAGTGTTGCGGTCAGGCTCTCCGGAAGAGGCCTGCGATGAGCGAAATCACCAGGAAGGCGAGGAAGATGAAGAACAGGATCTGCGCGATGCCCGCCGATGTGCCGGCAATGCCGCCGAACCCAAGCGCGCCAGCGATGATCGCAACTACGAGAAATACGAGCGCCCAGTACAGCATGATGCGTCTCCTTCTTACGTCGGGAAAAGAACGTGGTTCGGTGTCGTTTGTTCCACCATTTGCTGAAAAAGACGATCCCCTCGATGGGCTTTTCAGTCCGCAAACGGCCAAGCGTCACGCGCGGCGCGAAGGCCTAGCATGACGCTCGAAGTCCCAAGCTTCGGAAGGGATCAGGCGGCGGCTTTGGCCTGACGATCGAAGAACAGGGCCTGGCTGATCAGAGCCTTGACCATGTCGGGATTGAACGGCTTGGTGACCAGGAAGGCCGGCTCGGGCCGTTCGCCGGTCAGCAGGCGTTCCGGGAAGGCGGTGATGAAGATCACCGGTACCGGCGTCGAGGACAAGATCTCGTTGACGGCTTCGATGCCCGAGCTGCCGTCGGCGAGCTGGATGTCGGCAAGAACCATTTTCGGCCGCGTCTTGCCGAACACGGCCACGGCCTCGGCATGCGTGCGCGCCGTGCCGACCACACGGTGGCCGAGGCTTTCGACCATCTCCTCGATGTCCATGGCGATCAGCGGCTCGTCCTCGATGATCAGCACGTCGGTCGCGACCTGCCGGGAAATCTCGTTGCTCGCCTGGGCAAGCAGCTCCGAGAACTCATCCTCGTCGACATCGAGGATCTCCGCCGCCTCGTCCTCGCTGAAGCCCTCGACGGCAACCAGAAGGAAAGCCTGCCTCGGCAAGGGCGCGAGCGCGTTAAGATTGGCCGCGGCCCGCTGCTCCCAGGCTGTCTGCGCCTGTTCCTGCGGCACGCGGATGGCCACGGACGTGAACAGCCTGGCGAAAACCTTGTAAAGCGCGATGCGGTCGCTCGAGGCTTCGGGGAAGATATTGGTGTCGGCGATGATGGCTTCCAGCATCGCGGCGACCAGCGCGTCACCGCTCTCCTGCGATCCCGATACCGCCCGCGAGAAGCGGCGCAGGAACGGAAGATGCGGAGCGATGGTAGCGGACAAACCCATTGTTGACGTCTCCCTCAGATGACGTTGCACGTTCAAGGCCGCACTGATTGCAAGCCCCGGAAATCAAACGCCGGCTTTCGGAAAAAGTTCCGCCGGCTGTGGAACTAAATTAGCAGGCGGGCGTTTCGGGGGTCGGGATGGGCAACCAGACGAAGGTTCCGCTTGCGTTGTGGTTTGAAGTCGAAGAGCGGTTCAGGCGCTGGAAACTAGGGCTACTATGAAAGAAATGACAAAGAAACAGATGGCTGATGCCGCAAGCAGGCATTGGAACGGGGACGGCAATCCGCTGGGGGCAAACTCCGAGATAGCCCGCAAGCTCAAGCAGTATTATGACGAGTTGGTCTCGGACCATGTCCCGGACCGTTTCGCTCAGTTGCTCAGCCAACTGGAACAGACCGAACCTGCCCAGAAAAAGGACTGAGGCATGGCGGCGGTATCCCAGAGCTTCAAGACCGAGCTGCTCGGTGCGATCCCGAGCCTGCGGGCTTTTGCCGTGTCGCTGACGCAGAATGCCGACCGGGCCGACGATCTCGTCCAGGAAACGCTGGTCAAGGCGTGGGACAAGCATGAAAGCTTCCAGCCAGGCACCAATCTGAAGGCCTGGCTGTTCACCATCCTGCGCAACGAATTCTATTCGCAGATGCGCAAGCGCGGCCGCGAGGTGCAGGACAGCGACGGCATCATGACGGCCAGGCTTGCCGTTCATCCGGCTCAGCATGGCCAGCTCGACCTCAAGGATTTCCGCGGCGCGCTCGAGCAACTGCCCGAGGATCAGCGCGAGGCCATCATCCTGATCGGCGCGTCCGGCTTCTCCTATGAAGAAGCCGCCGAGATCTGCGGCTGCGCGGTCGGCACGATCAAGAGCCGCGTCAGCCGGGCGCGCGCCAGGCTGCAGGAGATCCTCAAGATTTCCGGAGAGGACGAGTTCGGCCCCGACGCGATCTCTGCGCAGGTGACAGGTTCGAACGCAGCCTAGAGCAATTCCAAGAAAAGTGCGCAGCGGTTTTCTGTCCAGAATTGCGCAAAAACAAGGAGTGAGAGCAGTTCAGCGATTCTATCAAACGCTGAACTGCTCTAAGCCGATCGCCAACGCTACCGATTGCAAGGATGGCCTCAGGCCGGGGCGACGCGGCCGCAGGCGATCGCCACGGCTTCGATCAGATCGTCGCCCGAGTAGGGCTTGGTGACCAGCCGGATGTCCGGGAACGAGCCCTTGATCTCGTCCGAATCCGAATAGCCCGAGGCGAACACGAACGGCACGCCCTCGCTGCGCAGCCGCGCGGCGAAATCCAGGGTCGAGACGCCACCGAGCATCAGATCGACCACCGCCGCGTCGAAGTTCGCAGGCAGCGCCTGCCCATCGATCTCGCCGAGCTCGCGCATGATCGTCACATCCGCGGCGCCGTGGTCGCGGCAAAGCTGCTCGACATCCATCGCGATCAGGAACTCGTCTTCGAGGACGAGAATGCGCAATCCGTCAAGCAATGCTGTCACTATCGATGTCTCCTTGGCAGGGGCGCACTGATGCGCGGAATCCATCACGATGTCATTTAAAAAAGACATGGGCGTGACGCTCCGCGGAACCCCTGCCTCTCTCGAACGTTTCCATGCGCCCATAAGGGCAGGGATTTCGAAGAGGGGTCGAAATGTCCAGCCAAAGCGCACGTCCGGCTGCCAGTCGTCAATATCCCTGCGAGAAGTGCCCGCTGCGGCCGTTGCCTGCATTTCGCGAGTTCGACAAGCAGGAGTTGTCATTTATCAGCACCTTCAAGCGTGGCGAGCTCGCCGTCGACAAAGGCGCGACAGTCCTCGTCGAAGGCAGCCACAGCGCGCATCTCTACACCGTGCTGTCGGGCTGGGCGTTCCGCTACAAGCTTTTGTCCGACGGACGCCGGCAGATCCTCAATTTTTCCATGCCTGGCGACCTCATTGGCCTGCAGGGAAGCCTGATGGGTGAGATGCAGCATTCGGTCGAGGCCTTGTCGCCGATGCTGCTATGCGTCTTTGAACGCGACCAGCTGCAGGAGCTCTATCGCAACCATCCCGGCCTTGCCTATGACATCACCTGGATCGCATCGCGCGAGGAACGCATGCTGGACGAGAACCTGCTCAGCATCGGCCGCCGCACCGCGCTCGAACGAGCGGCCTATCTCATCGCCTTCATCGCCAGCCGCGCGCGCAGCGCCGGGCTCAACGGCAAGACGCCGGTGCAGATCCCGATCACGCAACAGCACATCGCCGACACGCTCGGCCTTTCGCTGGTCCATACCAACAAGACGATCCGCAAGCTGATGGATCGCAAGCTTGTCATGTGGCGGGATGGCGGCTGCGAGGTGATCGACTATGACGGACTGAAGAAGCTTGCCCGATGGGAGGGGCTTGGTGAAGAACGCCGACCGCTGATCTAGGCCTGACCTGAATCCCAACATCCTCTACAGTGCTTGGGCGGCCAGGCCCGGAACCATGGCGCTGAACGGGCGTTGAAACCAACGCAAACGCAAGGAGTTAGAGAATGGCAACCGCCGCAGGCAAATCCGCAACGGACCAAGCAACCACCGCCGATCTCGAAGCCGATATCGAGCAGCTGAAGGCGGACATCCAGAAACTCACCGAGCAACTCGCCAGGACCGGTCAGCACGGCTATGGCGCAGCCCGTCGCGCCGCGCAGGACGGCGTCGAGCAATTGCGCGCGCAGGGCGAAGCCGCGTTCGAGAGCATGCGCGGAAGTGCCGAGGACATCGAAGCGCAGTTGATAGCCAAAGTGCGCGAGAAGCCGGTGACGTCGCTGGCGATCGCGGCCGGCGTCGGCTTCCTCTTCGCCCTGCTTTCGCGCCGCTAGCCGCAGATGGGGGCGCTTGTCTCGCTGATCTCGGCCCTCGTCTCCGGCGAGGCCATGGCCGCTGTGCACAGGGCTCGGACGACGGCAATCCTTTACGGACTTGCCGCCGTTTTTGCCCTGTGCGGTGTCGGCTTCCTCATCGGCGCCGCCTATATCTGGCTGGCGGCGCGTTATGGACCGCTGGCGACCAGTCTTGGCTTCGGCATCGGCTTCCTGGTGCTTGCCGGGCTCGTCCTTGTCATTCACAAGCTGACGACCAGCATGCGCAGCAGGCGGCGCGCGAGGCGGCGGCAGGCCGACATGACCGCGCTGGGCGTTACCGCGGCGCTTGCCCTGCTACCGGCGCTCGCAAAGAGCAAGGGCGGGTTGGGCGCCGCCGTCATCGCGCCCGCCCTGGCGGTCGTCGCCTACGCCATCTATCGCGAGAACACCAAGCCACCAAAGCCGGACCCGGAGGAGATGCCGTAAGCGGTTCGGTCACGCACGGACCGTCCACGTCAAGGACGGCTCCAGCGGCACCGACATCGCGGCGAAGACGCCGCCGGGATGGGAGAATTCGTGGCCGACATCGCGGTCGATGACCTCGGCGGGGCGGTGGTTCGGGATAGAGCCAAAGCACGATCGCCGCATGCTGCTTGAACGTGCTCCCCCGACGCGGAACCTTCCCGAACAGGGCCCGTTACCGCCATGTCGCAGCTGAAGCCCGCCGCCGTGCAGCATGGAGGCCTATCGTGACCAAGATCGTACCCGAAGACAAAGCACGCCAGGGACATTGGGGCTGGCATGCGCTCAGGATCCTCATCGCCGGGCTCCTGCTCGCCTTCATCGCGTGGGGGGCGGTCGAGATTTACGGCGAGCTGATCAAATCGCCGACGACGCAGCAGACCGTACCGCAAGCGCCGCCCGCGGCGCAGAAATCCGTCCAGGGCGGTTGATTTCCGCATCACGCCGCCTTTGCCTGCGCATTGCTTGACGGGACGAGCACCTTCAGCGCGCCCGGGTGAATCTCGATCGTGGTTTCGCGCTCCAGCCTGATCAGTTCGCCATCCAGCACCGCGCTGAATTTCCTGGTGGGCGAACGGATTTTCAGCACGACCTTGCCAGCCTGATGAACTTCGACATGCGCGCTCTGGCGCAGCCTGCCGCGCAGCATGTCCAGCAACAGCTTCGCCAGATGATGACGCCGGCGCGCGACGCTGACATAGATGCCGAGCACGCCGCCGGCCGGATTGTCGGCATAGGGCAGGTGGCCTTCGCCGAACAGATTATTGGAGATGCCGATGCCGGTCGTGCGGGTGACGATCTCGGCCTCTCCGACGCTGAGGCTTACCTTCAATGCCGGTGGGTTCTTGATCGCCGCCCATGCCGCGCGCACGGATGCCTGCATCTTCCCAAGGCGCGAGCCGAAATCCATTTTCTCGCGCAACTGAACCATCTTGGCATGCATACCGACGGAGAACTGATGCACGAAGGGCCGGCCGTTGGCGCTGGCCATATCGACGGCGATGACCTCGCCATCGGCGAAGGACTGCAGCGCCGCCTCGAGTGTCTGCGGAATGCCCAGGCCCCGCGCGAAAAGGTTCATCGTACCGGCGGGCAAGATGGCCAGGGCCTTCTTCTTGTTCATCAGGAGGGACGCCGCGGTGGAAATGGTGCCGTCGCCGCCTCCGGCAAGAACGACATCGATGTTTCGCCTGGCGATGGCCTTTTCCAGCGCCGCGGCGATGTCACGGCCGGCAACGATATCGACCTCGACCGAATGTCCCGCCGCTTCGAGCGTCTGACGCAGCTGTTCGGAAAATGCTTCAACGTCGATGGTGCGGAGCGTGCCGCCGTCCTGGTTCAGCACCGCAGCAAACCGCATACGCCACTCCATATCACCTTCGGGGCCGGTTGAGCCGACAGACCTCCTCAGCCGCAAGCCGGAACGAAGATGCCGCCGCAATGGTTCCACTACAGGGTCTAAACCAGGCACTCGTGAACGCGTCGTGGTTGGAACAACACTCCGGTCACAACGTTGTGAACCTGTCGATACTGCCGCTCCCGACCCGCCGATCAGAGGCCGGCCGAGGGAGCGTCATGCACACAGATCAGGCACGAGGAGAGACCATGATGATCCGCACTCTTTTTGCAACGACCGCGATCGCGACGCTGCTCGCGACCGGCGCTTTTGCACAGACGACGCCCGCTCCGGCTCAACAGGCCCCGGCAGCCGAAAATCCGGCTCCGGTCATGCGCTCGGACGGCGCGCTCATGACCAACATCATCGGCGAGTCCGTCTACAACGGCACCGGCGACGACGCCCAGAACATCGGTAAGGTCGATGATGTCGTCTTCGATGCCGGCGGCAAGGCCAAGTCGGCCATAATCGGGGTCGGCGGGTTCCTTGGCGTCGGCAAGAAGGACGTCGCCTTCGATTACAGCAAGCTGGAATGGGCCGAGAAGAACGGCGACCGCTGGCTGGTCGCCAAGTCGACCAAAGACGAGTTGAGCGCTTTGCCGGCATTCGACCGCAAGCCGTATGATCCGGCACCGGCGCAGTCGGCCGACGCTACGCAGCCCGCCAACAACACGACGACAACCCAGGCCCCGGCGGCGGCCCCGGCGGCCACACCGGTGAAGAAGGCGGATGGCAACCTCGCCAGCAACATCATGGGCGAGTCGGTCTATAACGGCACCGCTGACGACGCCCAGAAGATCGGCGACGTGAAGGACATCGTGCTCGCCAAGGACGGCAAGGCCGAGTCGCTGGTGATCGGCGTCGGCGGCTTCCTCGGCATCGGCACGAAGAACGTCGCCTACGACTTCGCCAAGGCCAAGTGGGCGGAGAAGAACGGCGACCGCTGGCTGGTGGCCGAGACGACGAAGGAGCAGTTGCAGGCCCAGCCCGAGTTCAACCGCAAGGCCTATGATCCAGCGCCGGGTTCGACGACGGCCGCGAACAACGCCCCCGCGGCGACCACGCCCGCGGTGGTGTCTTCGGATACGACCTCCGATAAGGGAGCGAAGCCGGCAGAGCCCGCCAAGTCGACGGCCGAGACCAAGCCTGCGGCGCCGGCTACGGCCACGGCTGAAAACAAGCCAGCCGACACCAGCGCCACCGACCAGACCAAGACCGCCTCCATCGACAAGTCGACGCTGACCGAGATGCCGATGGGCGATATTCGCGGCGACGATTTGAAGGGCGCAACCGTCTATGGCGCGAATGACGCCAAGATCGGCGAGATCGGGGACGTGGTGCTGAAGGACAACAAGCCGGATGCGGTGATCATCGATGTCGGCGGCTTCCTCGGGATCGGCGCCAAGGAAGTGGCGCTCGGCATGGATAAGCTCAAATTCATGACCGACAAGAACGGCAAGAAATATCTCTACACCAACTTCACCAAGGAACAGCTGCAGGCGCAGACGGCCTATGACAAAGGCAGCTACGCCGAGAAGCGCGACCAGCAGAGGATGATTTTGAAATAGGGAGTGAGGGAGTAGGGGAGTAGGGAGTAAGGAAGTATGGTTTGACGAGTGCCGTCGCGGCGCTTCGTCCTACTCCCTACTCCCTACTCCCTACTCCCTACTCCCTACTCCCTACTCCCTAGCGACATACCCGACCACGCCATCCTCCGTCAGTTCCGCCAATGCCAGCGACCGATCAAGATGCGCGGCGCGCCAGGCGAGCATGTTCTCGGCGAATTCGAGCCGCGTCGGCAGATAGGCCGGGTCGTTCGCCACGTTGTTCAGCTCTCCCGGGTCCTTCGACAGGTCGAAGAGAAGCGGCGGCAGGCCGCCGCCGAAATGGACATATTTGAAGTCCGCCGTGCGGATGACGGCGAGGTTGCAGGCGCTCGATCCGATACCGAAATGGCGTTCGGCTTCGCCTTTGGCGACCGTGCGGAAATCAAACTCCCAATGCGCGGCGTCGCGCCAGCTCTCCGGTCTCTTGCCCTCGATCCAGGGCGCGAGCGAACGGCCGTCGAGATGGCGCTGCGGCGCGGCGCCGATCAGGTCGAGCAAGGTCGGGAAGATGTCGACAGCCTCGGTGAAGCGGTCCACGGCCGCGCCAGCCGCGGCTCTGCGGCGCGGATCGCGGATGATCAGTGGGATATGATAGCTGGCGTCGAAGAAGCCGCCCTTGCCGAGCATGAAATGATCGCCCATCATCTCGGCGTGGTCGGAGGTCAACACGATCACGGTGTCGTCCCAGGCGCCCGCTGATTTGATCGCCTGCCAGATGCGGCCAAGCTGCGCGTCGACCTCGGAGATCATGCCGTAATAGATCGCGCGGATTAAGCGGAAGTTCTCCTCGCTCCAGTCCGGCACGTTGCCTTCGATGCCGGGAACGAATTTTGTGCGCTTCTGCCGGTCGAGATCATAGGCGAGATAGGGGTGGCTTTCCGCTTCGGTCCGCCAGCTTGCAGCGCGCCGGAAGGCCGGACCGTCGCCTGGATAATACATGGTGTTGTAGGGTTCCGGCACGATGAAGGGCGGGTGCGGGCTGATGAAGGAGATATGCGCGAACCACGGCGCGCCTTTCTCCTGCTCGCCGAGCCAGCGGATGAATTCGCCAGCGAGGAAAGCGGTCGGCGTCTGCTCCTTCGAATAGACCGGCGGCGCGTTGGTCACGTCCCCTTCCGTCTGTCCCTTGGCCGGGCGATGGATGCCGGGGCTGCCGGCGCCGGTGTCAATGCCCTGTGCCTTGAGCCATGACAGCCATTGCTTCTGATGCTCGGGCAGGGCCTGCCTAACGGTGAAGCCCGGCAACACGCCCTCGTAGCTGCGCAGGCGCGGATCCTCGGCCACAAGCTGGCGCGGATCGAGCGAGACATCGGTGTAGCCGAACAGGGTGGGATCGTAGCCCGCCGCGCGTGCCGAAAGCGCGATGTTGCCATGGCGCGCATCGAGCGGCGTGCCATTGCCGCAGACGCGGTTGTTCATCTGGTAGAGCCCGGTATAGAGGCTCGCGCGGGCGGGAGAACAGGGTGCTGCCCCGCCATAGTGACGCCGGAAAAGCACGCCTTCGGCGGCTAAAGCGTCCACATTCGGCGTCTGCACCAGCGGATGGCCGGCCGCCGAAAGGCAGTCGCCACGCCACTGGTCGCAGGTGATGAGGAGAACATTCGGGCGGCTCGTCGGATTGTCCAAGATCGTTTCCTTGTGGAAGCGCCCAGATGGAACGGAAATCACCGGCGTTGCAAGTCGATGCCTGTGATGGATTGGTGAACAAATTTTGAACAGTCGTTCACTTTTATGACACAGTCCATTCTGTGTTTGCCCGCTTTGCCGCGGGCCCGCCTATCCTCATATTGGCGTGGACAGCGGCGAGGGCCGCACAAGGACAAGGAAGGAGCAACATCATGCTCGATCAGATCAGGGGCCTGCATCACGTCACCTCTATGGCGAGCGACGCACGCCGCAACAATGAGTTCTTCACGAAGAAGCTCGGCCTGCGCCGGGTGAAGAAGACCGTCAATTTCGACGCGCCGGACGTCTACCATCTCTACTATGCCGACGAGGTCGGCACGCCGGGTTCGGTGATGACCTATTTTCCGTTCCCCGATATCGGCAAGGGCCGGCATGGCGTCGGCGAGGTCGGCACCACGGTGTTCTCGGTACCGGAAGGCACGCTGGCCTATTGGGAAAAGCGCTTCGCCGACGACGGCGTGGGCAATGTCGCCCGCACGGATAGCTTTGGCGAGAAGCGGCTCACCTTCACCGGTCCCGACGGCGACAGTTTCGCGCTGGTCGAGGACAAGGCCGACAAGAGAGCGCCCTGGGTCAAGGGCGGGGTTCCAGGCGACGAGGCGATCCGCGGCTTTCATTCGGTCTCGCTCCGGCTGAAGGACGGAGGCGCCACCGAGGAGCTGTTGAAGTTCATGGGCTATGAGGAGGTCGACAAGTCCGGCAACATCCGCCGGATGGCGATCAAGAACGGCAATGGCGCCGATGTCGTCGATATCGAATCGCTGCCGGGCGCCGGCTTTGCCAATCTCGGCGCCGGCTCGGTGCACCATGTCGCTTTCGCGGTCGAGGATCGTGCAAAGCAGCTCGAGGTGCGCAAGGCGCTGGTCGACACAGGTTACGGCGTGACGCCGGTCATCGATCGTGATTACTTCTGGGCGATCTATTTCCGCACGCCGGGCGGCGTGCTGTTCGAGGTGGCCACCAACGAGCCGGGCTTCGACCGCGACGAAGACACCGCGCATCTCGGCGAGGCGCTGAAGCTGCCGATGCAGCATCAGCATCTGAGGCCTTACCTCGAAGAGCACCTGCAGAAGCTGGAAGGCTGAAGCCATGAGCAAGGACGCTTACATCCACAAGGTGCTGCCCGGTTCGCCGGGCAGCCCGCTGCTCTTCGTCTTCCACGGCACCGGCGCGGATGAGAACCAGCTTCTCGGTTTCGGCCGCGAGCTTGTGCCTTCGGCGACGATCATCTCGCCGCGCGGCGATGTCTCGGAGCAAGGTGCTGCCCGTTTCTTCCGCCGCACCGGCGAGGGCGTCTACGACATGGATGACCTGGCGCGCGCGACATCGAAGATGGCGGGCTTCGTCAAGGCGCATGTCGAGGCGGCGAAGCCTTCGGCGGTGCTCGGCCTCGGCTATTCCAACGGCGCCAACATCCTGGCTTCGGTGGTGTTTGCCGAGCCCAGCCTGTTCGATGCCGCGGCGCTGATGCATCCGCTGATCCCGTTCGAACCCCGCGTCCAGGGCAGCCTTGCCGGCCGCCATATCCTGATCACGGCCGGCAGGCGCGACCCGATCTGTCCGCCCAATTTGACGTCGCGGCTAGAGGCTTATTTGCGCGCCGACGGCGCCGATGTCACTGTGGAATGGCACGACGGCGGCCATGAGGTTCGGCCGAATGAAATCGAAGCGGCGCGGCGGCTGTTCGCGCTCGCGCCCGCTGAAGGAGGCAAGAACAATGGCTGACCAACTGCCCGAGATCGAACTTGAAGACCGCGGCTCCAAAGGGCGCTACGTGCTGCGCGGACCTGGCGGCGCCGAGGCTGAGATGACCTTCACCAAGATCGGCGAGCACCAGCTCATCATCGATCACACCGAGGTGCCGGATGTCTTTCGCGGCCAGGGCGCCGGGCTTCGGCTCGTCACCCGCGCGGTCGAGGATGCGCGCGCCGCCGGCAAGAAGATCATCCCACTCTGCCCCTTCGCCAACGCCCAGTTCCGGCGTCATCCGGAATGGGCGGATGTGCTGAAGCAGTAGCGCAGCGCTCCCTTCTCCCCTTGCGGGAGAAGGTGGATTGGCGCGCAGCGCCAAGACGGTTGAGGGGTGCTCCAGCGGAGTGAGACGCCGGCTTTCCTTGGAACACCCCTCATCCGTCGCCTTCGGCGACACCTTCTCCCACAAGGGGAGAAGGAAAAGCGCGCCTCTGACATTTGCACCGCCCGGCCATCTTGCCTAAGTTGACAGTTCGCTCGGACGAAACCTGTCGTCCCGCCTGTCACCGATTTGAATGGCTTCCCTGATGACCGATACCGACCTGATCCCCGTTTTCGACGGACATAACGACACGCTGCTTCGACTTTACCAGTCGAAGGAAGCCGACGTCGAAAAGCTGTTCATCGAGGGGACGCCGGGCGGCCATATCGACCTGCCGCGCGCCAGGAAGGGCGGCTTTGCGGGCGGCATGTTCGCGATCTTTCCGCCGCCGGTCGAAAAGTCGAAGCGCAGCGCGGTGCCGCCGGCGCCGAGCGACAACGAGCCGCTGCCGCCGGAACTGCCGCAGGCCGAGGCGATCACCTCGACCATCGGCATGGCCTCGATCCTGTTCCGGCTGGAGCGCGCGGGTGCACTCACCGTCTGCCGCAGCGCAGGCGATGTGCGGAACGCGATGGCCAAGGGCTCGATCGCGGCCGTGTTCCACATCGAAGGTGTCGAGGCGATCGATCCCGGGCTTGCCATGCTCGACGTGCTTTATGCCGCCGGGCTGCGTTCGCTGGGCATCGTCTGGAGCCGTCCGAACGCCTTCGGCAATGGTGTGCCGTTCCGCTTTCCGTCGTCGCCCGACACCGGGCCTGGCCTCACCGATGCCGGCAAGGCGCTGGTCAAGGCGTGCAACCAGCTCAGGATCATGATCGACCTCTCGCATCTCAACGAGAAGGGTTTTCGCGATGTGGCCGAGCTCAGCGATGCGCCGCTGGTCGCCACCCATTCCAACGTGCATGCGATCTGCGGCCATTCGCGCAACCTGACTGACTGGCAGCTCGGCGCGATCCGCGAGTCGGGCGGCGTGGTCGGCCTCAACTTCGCCACCGGCTTCCTGCGCGAGGACGGCCGCATGAATGCCGACACCAGCATCGACATCATGGTGCGCCACATCGATTCGCTGCTGCAGGCTCTGGGCGAGGACGGCGTGGGTCTCGGCTCCGATTTCGACGGCGCCATGATCCCGGCCCCCATCGGCGACGTCGCCGGCCTGCCCAAGCTCATCGACGCGCTAGCGGCACGTGGTTTCGGGCGCGCGCTGATCGAGAAGATCGCCTACAAAAATTGGTTGAGCGTGCTGGAACGGACGATCGGATAGGATCGGAGCTCGGCACTTTTCTCGCGTCGTTACGGATCTGCCTAAGCACCCATGCGCTTCAGCCATTCCTTGCCGATGCCGCGGTCGCGGATGATCGGCAAGGGGTTTTCCGCGTCGAGCCGGGCGCAGATGCGGTAGACCTCCAGCGTCTCGGCGTTCATCTCGCCGCGCTTGAAGAAGAACATCGCCGCCGCGTAGCGGGTGCGGCCGGACCACATCTCGCCGAGCGGCGTGTTGACCAGCTGCCACTGCTCGGCGGCTTCCGTGTCCGGGTCTTCCGCTTCGCTTGCCATCTCAGAAATCCGCCGGCGGGTTGGCGGTGCGGCGGTCGAGCTTGATGAAGGGCCGCGGCACCACCTTCGCCTTCTTCATCAGCTTCTGGTACTGCAGCTCGCGCATGGCGTAAATCTCGACCCAGAGGTCGTCGACGATCGTGTCGCCATAGGGCCGCTGCAGCGAGGCGAGCGCGATGTTGCGCTTGGCCATGGGCGACCACATCGCCGCGCTGACCAATCCGACGTCCTGGCTCTTGCGATAATAAACGATGGCATGCTCCGCCGGGATGTTGCCTTCGATCTCCAGCCCGACCAGCACGTGGCGCAGCCTCTTCTTCGAGCGGGCTTCGAGGATCGCGCGGCGGCCGTTGAAATGCCCTTTGTCCGGGTCGATCATGAAACCGAGGCCGATCTCGTCCGGCATGCGCAGGCGGTCGGTGTGGATGGCGTGCTCGGCAGCAGTGAAGTCGGCATTGGCTACGATCAGGCCAGCTTCGAGCCGCGCCCGGTTCAATGCCGTGTAGCCGATGGCGCGGACGCCGCGCAGCTCGCCCGCCGCCATCAGCCGGTCCCACAGGCTCAGCGCCTTGTCCGCTGGCACGAACAGTTCGTAGCCGAGATCGCCGGTAAAGCCGGTGCGCGAGATGGTGACTTTGCCAGTTCCTTGGGGAGCGCCGTCAAGCGCGAATTCGGCAAGGTCGAAGATTTTCAGCCGCTCGACGCCGGCAAAGCCCGCGTCGCGCAGGATGGCGAAGGAGGTCGGGCCTTGCAGCGCCAGTCCGGCGATCGCTTCGGTCTCGTCCTCGATGCTCACCTCATAGCCGATCGCGCTGTCAAGCAGCCAGGGCAGATGCCGCTCCTGCGAGCACAGGCGGAAGCGCGTCGGCGAGAGCCGGAACAGCGTGCCGTCGTCGAGTACGAAACCGTCGTCGTCGCACCAGGCGGTGTAGTGGACGCGGCCGGGCTTCAGCCTGGTCACGTCGCGCAGCGTAACGCGATCGAGATAGGCTTCGGCGTCCGGGCCCTCGATCCGGTATTTGGTCATCGGCGAGATGTCGAACAGCGCCGCCTGGCTGCGGATGGCGAAATATTCGAGCTCCTCGTCCCACAGCGAATGCGGCGCGCGGTAGCCGGCCCAGCTGTACCAGTCCTGCTTCAGCCCCAGCGCGTCGATGCGCGGCTGGAACGGCGTGCCGAGCCGCAGCGTGCGGAAGTGGGATTGCGCGAGGGTGCGGGCTGCGGTTGACGGCTTGATGGTAGGATGGTGGTTCATGACGGCGTTCCTTCGCGCCCCTCTCTGTCCTGCCGGACATCTCCCCCTCTAGGGGGGAGATTGGCCGTCGCCGGCGATTTCGCCAATCTCCGGCGTTGCAAGAAGGGCGCCGACAAACCGAACTGCTGATCTCCCCCCAAGAGGGGGAGATGCCCGGCAGGGCAGAGGGGGGCGCCGTAGAGCGTGACTTCAGCGATTTGCAAAACCATCTCTATGTCCTCATCGCGATGATGCGGCGCGCGGCGTTTAGGCCGGGCGCGCCGGAAATGCCGCCGCCGGGATGCGAGCCGGCGCCGGCAAGGAAAAGCCCTTCGAGCGGCGTGTCGTAGCCCGACCAGCCGGAGACCGGTCGCGACATCAGCATCTGGTCGGCCTGCAATTCGCCATGGTGCCAGTGGCCGCCGGGCATGCGGTAGCGCGCCTCGATGTCGGCCGGCGTCAAAAGCTCGGCGTGGCGGACCGTCGCGCCGATGCCGGGCGCATGGGTTTCGAGCTGCGCCATGATTGCCTTGAGGAATTGCGGCTTGCCGGTGGCCCAGCCCTCTCTCAGCCCGTAGGGCGCGTATTGCACCACGGCCGACAGCACGCAGGCGCCGGAAGGGGCGAGCGAAGGGTCGACGAGGCTGGGCAGCGTGATCTCCATCACCGGCTCGGACGAGAACTCGCCATATTTCGACGGGTTGAAGGCGCGCTCGACATGGTCGGGCGAGGGCGCAATGACGAGGCGCCCCTTGTGGCCGGCGGCATCGACGTCAGTGAATTGCGGCGGCCGGTCGAGCGCCAGATGGAGTTTTGCTGCGTCACCCTTCATGCGGATGTTCTTCATCTTGCGCACGAAGCCGGTATCGACCTCGCGCGGGCCGACGAGATCGAGGATCGTCGTGGCCGGATTGATGGCGGAAACGACGGTCCTGGCGCGCAGCGTCTCGCCGCTCTGCGTGACGACGCCGACGGCGCGGCCTTTCTCGACGATGACCTTGGCGACCGGCGAAGCCGGGCGGATCGAAACGCCCGCTTTCTCGGCCGCCGCGCGGATGGCGGTGACGACGGCGCCCATGCCGCCTTTGGGTTGGATCTGCGCGCCGGCCAGCCCACCGATCTCACCGGCAAGCCGATAGTAGAGGCCGAGCAGCGAGGTCGGCGAGCGCGGTCCCAGATGCGAGCCCAGCGTTGCGTCGAAGGCAAGCAGGCCCTTCAGCCGGTCGTCCAAAAGCTGTTCGTCAAGCAGGTCGTAGACATTCATCAGAAGCACGCGCAGGAAGTCGCGCATGTCTTCCTTGCCGAGCCGTTTCAGGGCCAGCGCGGTCTGGCCAAGCCCGGTCATTTCGGCGAGCGACATGTTGCCGAGGTCCGGCGGCCGACGCGACAGGAAAGGCTTCAGGATGTCGGCATAGCGGAGCAATTGCGCGCGCAGGTCTTTCCAGGCGGACTGCTCCGCCGAAGTTGCACCGGTCAGCACCTCGCCATAGGCGCCATGCAGCACGAGCGGACCGTCCTTCGACAGCGCCACCGACGGCACGAAATCGCCGCGCTCGACCGTTAGCCCGTGCCGCTCCAGCTCCAGCGTCTTCACCACATCGGGGTGCAGGCGGTTCAGCAGATGCGCGACCGCGGAGACGCGGAAACCCGGCGCGAATTCCTCGGTGCGCGCGGCGCCGCCGACGTCATTGCCGGCTTCGAGCAGCAGCACCTTGCGGCCCGACTTCGCCAGCGTGGCGGCGGCGACGAGGCCGTTATGGCCGCCGCCGATGACGATGGCGTCCCAGTTCAAATCAGATGACGTCATGGGCGGGGCTCATATGCAGGGTTGGCTTGGCGAGGTCGCGCAGGATCTCGGCGGCGGCGTTGCGTCCGGGCGCGCCCATGACGCCGCCGCCCGGATGGGTGGAGGAGCCGCACATGTAGAGGCCGCCGACCGGCGAGCGGTATTGCGCGTAGCCCGGCACCGGACGGTTGAAGAGCAACTGGTCGAAGGTGAGCTCGCCCTGAAAGATGTTGCCTTCGGTGAGGCCGACCTCGGCCTCGATCTCGCGCGGCGTGCGCACTTCCATGTGGACGATGCGGTCGCGGAAGCCTGGCGAATATTGCGCGATCTGGGAAATCACGCTTTCGGCGAAGCCGTCGCGGTCGGCGTCGGTCCAGTCGCGGCCATCTATCTTCGGCGGGGCATATTGCACGAAGCAGCTCATGAAATGCTTGCCCGGCGGCGCCATGGTCGGGTCGAGCGTGGTTGGGATCATCATGTCGAGGAAGGGATCGGCCGACCAGCGCCCGGCCTTCCAGTCGTCATAGGCGCGCTCCATGCGCTCGATGGAATCGGTGAAGTGCATGTCGGCGCGGTAGACCGGCGAATCCTTGGGCAGAGCCGGGAACTCGGGCAGAGAATCCAGCGCAATGTTGACCTTGCCGGAGGAGCCGCGGATTTTGAAATTGCGGACACGACGCAGGAAGATGTCGGGCAATTCCTTTTCCTCGACCAGCTTCAGGAAGGTGCGTTTGACGTCGGCATTGGAGATAACGATCTTGCCGTAGATCTCCTCGCCGCCGGCAAGCACGACGCCCTTGGCCTTGCCGTTCCTGATCAGCACATGGTCGACCTCGGCGCCGGTGCGGATGGTGCCGCCGCTAGCCTTGAAGGAGGCGGCCAGCGCCTTGGTGACAGCGCCCATGCCGCCGCGCGCATAACCCCAGGCGCCGACCGAGCCATCGACCTCGCCCATATAATGGTGCAGCAGCACATAGGCTGTGCCGGGCGACATCGGCCCAAGCGCCGTGCCGATGATGCCGGAAAGCGCGAAGTTCGCCTTGATGACGTCGGTCTCGAAATACTCGTCGAGGAAGTCGGAGATCGACATCGTCCAGAAGCGCAGGGTCAGCGCCATCTCCTCGGCGGTTAAGCCGGCGAATTTCCTGCCGAGATAGAGCAGCTCGCCGAGGTCGCGCGGCTTGAGGCTGGTCGGGTCGGGCGCCGTGCGCATCAACAGCGGCTGGATGAAGCGGCACTGTCTGGTGACGTCGCGCGAATAGCGGTCATAGGCTTCGGCGTCGCGCTTCGAAAAGCGTGCGAACTCGCGGCGATGCGCGTCATGGTCGCGGTAGTTGGCGAGGTAGTCGCCGTCGCGCGTGAACACCGCGCCGCCTTCATAGGAGATCACCTGCAGGCCGAAGCGCGGCAGTTCCAGGTCGCGCATGATCTCGGGCCGGAACAGCGAGCAGACATAGGAGCAGTTCGAATAGAGGAAGCCCGGCGTCAACTCGCGACTGGTGGCCGCGCCGCCGACCCAGTCATTCTTCTCGACCACCAGCACATCCAGGCCAGCGCGCTGCAGATAGCAGGCGTTGACCAGGCCGTTATGGCCGCCGCCGATGACGATCGCGTCCCATGCCTTCATGCGCGCCGAACCTCCATCCGGTTGCCCTATCGTCTTGTTTCCACGCAATTCCGGACGGAAAGTTACGGCGAAGTGGCCGAACCTAACCGCTTCACGCTTTTTCCTGGGATTGCTCGGTGCTTTTTGTTCCCCGATTGCGCGAATTTGGCACGGATCACAGTTTTTTGTCCAGTCATATTGAATGAATGTTCAACAAATGGTGTTGCGTTTTCCCGTTGATGCGCTAGGCTTTGCCAGCATTCTGACTGATCCACATCGGCATTTGGGGTTGAGGATCCGATGATCGGGACGGCTGACGCCGAGCCGGAATATGACGACACCGCCATCCGCTTCCTCGAAGCGCTGTGGGGCGAGGGCTACCTGTCGCCGGGCGGTCCGGACGAGGTCGACCGGGTGGTCGAAGGCCTCTCGCTCAAGGGCAAGACGATCCTCGATATCGGCTGCGGCGCCGGCGGCATCACGCTGCATCTGGCCGCGCGGCATGGTGCGGCCAGGGCCACTGGCTTCGACGTCGAGAAGCCGGTGATCGAGGCGGCGAGGCGGGGGGCGGTCCGGCAAGGTCTCGAGGGCCGCGTCAGCTTCGTCCAGGCGCCGCCGGGGCCGCTGCCCTTCGCGGACGCGTCCTTCGACGTCGTCTTCTCCAAGGACGCGCTGCTGCATGTGCCGGACAAGGACGCGCTGTTCGCCGAAATCTTTCGGGTGCTGAAGCCCGGCGGGGTGTTCGCGGCGTCGAACTGGATGATCGGGCATGACGGCGAACCGTCGCCTCAGATGAAGGCCTATGTCGCGGCCGAAGGTCTCTCCTTCGCCATGGCCTCGCCGGCGCGCTATGCCGAAGCCATGCGCCGCGCCGGCTTCACCGAGATCACGGTGCGCGACCGCAATCCCTGGTACCGTGAGGTCGCGCGAGAAGAGCTCGCCCGCCTCAAGGGACCGCTTTACGCGCAGGCCGCGGCAGCGGTCGGCGCGGCCTATGTCGACAAGAACATCAAGACCTGGGAGGCGATGCAGAAGGTGCTTGACAGTGGCGAGCACCGCCCCACTCATCTGCGCGGTTGGAAGCCGGTTGGATAGCCGGCGATGCTGGAGACCGTCACCCTTATGAAGACAGCAGATGCCACCGACAACGTCGCTGAATCGGGACGAAAAGGCGACGCCGAAAAGCGCGGCCGCAAGGCCTCGAAAGAGGTCAGGCAGCTGCAGCTGATCGAGGCGACGATCGATTCACTGGCCAAGCGCGGCTATGCCGAAACGACGATGGCGGACGTGGCCGATGGCGCGGGCCTGTCGCGCGGCATCGTCAACTTCCATTTCGAGAGCAAGGAAAAGCTGCTGATCGCCACGCTGCAGCACATGTATGACGAGTATTCGGCGCATTGGCGCACAGCCTTGCAGAAGGCGGGCAACGATCCGGCGCGTCAGCTGCAGCATCTGGTGTGGGCCGATTTCGACCGCTCGATCTGCAACAAGCGCAAGCTCGCCGCATGGCTTGCCTTCTGGGGCGAGGCCAAGTCGCGGCCGACCTACCAGGCGCTGAGCAGCTCGCGCGACGCCTATTACCAGCAGGTCTTCATCGACCTCTGCACGACGCTCAAACAGAGCGGCAGCTACGCCTACGACCCTCAGGTCATCGCCCTGGCGCTCAGCGCCATGCTCGAAGGCCTGTGGCTGCGGCTGATGATGGGAACGGAGGACACGACCCGCGAAACAGCCCTGCAGTCGGCCAACGCATTCTTGGCCGCCGCCTTTCCGAAACACTATGGCTAGCAAAAGATGGGGCTAGCAAAAGATGGGGCTAGCAAAGGATGGGGCTAGCAAAGGATGGGGCTAGCAAAAGATGGGGCTAGCAAAAGCCGGGGTTAGCAACAGCCGGCCAAACAAGACCGGCAAAAACCAAAAGAGGATGGAACAGAATGAAGAAACTCAGCCGACGCCTGACACTGACATTGGCGCTTGGGAGCGCGATTGCGGCTTCGGCAGCAGCGTTCGCCGTCGCTGCCGACAAGGACCTGATCGTGTTCGACTGGTCCGGTTATGAGGATCCGAGCTTCCATGGCAAATATGTCGAGAAGAACGGCGCCTCGCCGACCTTCGCCTTCTTCGGCGACGAGGACGAGGCGTTCGAGAAGATCCGCTCCGGCTTCAAGTCCGATCTCGGCCATCCTTGTTCGCAGAGCGTGGTGAAATGGCGCGAGGCCGGGTTGCTGCAGCCGCTCGACACGTCGAAGATCGCCGGCTGGAAGGACCTCAACCCCGGCATCATGGCGATGAAGGATCTCGCCACGACGCCCGACGGCAAGGCCTGGTTCATGCCGTGGGACTGGGGCGATACCCAGCTCACCTACAATTCCGACAAGATCGCCGAAAAGGACGTGCAGTCGCTGAAGGTGTTCGCCGATCCGAAATATAAGGGCAGGGTGTCGATCGGCGACAATGTCGATGACGCCTATGCGCTGGCCAGCCTCGCCATCGGGCTGAAGGACTGGACCAAGATGACGGACGAACAGTTCAAGCAGGCGTCCGACTTCCTGCGCCAGGTGCACAAGAATGTGCGCTCCTACTGGACCGATACCACCGACATTGTGCAGTTGCTCTCCGGCGGCGAGGTCGATCTCGCCTGGGCCTGGAACGACGCGACGGTGCAGTCGGTCAAGGCCGGCGTGCCGATCAAGTCCAAGAAGGACACCGAGGAGGGCATGTCGACCTGGGTATGCGGTTACGTGCTGTTCAAGAACGCGCCGGGCAACACCGACAAGGCCTATGACTATCTCAACGCGGTCAACGACCCCGAAGTCGCCAAGACGCTGGTCAAGGACTGGGGCTACGGCCAGGCCAACGCCAAGGGCATGGCCGGCGTCGACCCGGCGATCCTGAAGGAAAAGGGCTACGACAACGTGGAAAAGTGGGTCGACAAGACACTGTTCCAGCAGCCGCTGCCCTCGGAGCTCAAGCTGAAGATGATCGCCGAATTCGAGAAGATCAAAGCCGGCTATTGAGCCTTGTGTTGGCGGTTGGCCAGGGCCTCGTTCCAGAGGCGGAGTTGCCCGTGACCCGCCTGCATGCATCCTCTTCCCGTCTTCGCGACGGGGAGAGTCGGTGCCGAGTTCAGCCATGTGACTTCGGTCGGGCTCGCCAACGGCTTTGAATCCTCCTACCTTCGGTCAGTATTCGTGAAGACCAAGGCCGGCTATTGAGCAGCATCATCGAAAGAACCGACGTCGTCATCGTCGGCGCCGGCTTCACTGGCCTTGCCGCCGCGCTCGAGTTTCAGCGCGCCGGCATCGATTTCCTCTTGCTGGAGGCGCGCGACCGCGTCGGCGGCAGGGTGGAGGCCGTCCGCAACGGGCTCGGCGAGCGTATCGACAGCGGCGGCCAGTTCCTGTGCGTGGACATGCCCGAAGTGATGGCGCTGGCCAAGGCCCACGGCAAGGCCTTCGTCGAGACCTATGTCGACGGCGAATTCATCACCCATCCGTCGTTGACGCCGGCGCGGGCGGAGCGCACCTACCATGTCTCGATGGCCATCCGCGAGCGTATGAACCGGATCGATCCGGACGATCCGGCCATTGCCGGGCTGACCGTTGCCGATTGGCTGCAGCGCCAGGACGATGAGCCCGATGCCAAGGCCGCTTTCCGTTCGCTGGTCGAGGGCCTGTGGTGCCTGGCGGCGGACAAGGTGCCGCTCTGGTACCTGATCGACAATGATCGCCGCATCACCAACGAGGTGTTCGAGCTGCAGTATTTTCTGGGCGACACCATGCAATCGCTGGCCGAGGACCTGGCCGGCGAACTCGGCGACCGGCTGCGGCTGAACGAAGCGGTGACGCGTGTCGAGCGGGGGCCGCAAGGCGTCCGCATCAGCACTGTTGCCGGTATGATCGAAGCGCGCGACGTCCTGGTCGCGCTGCCGCCGGCGACAGCCGCGAAGCTCGATTTCGCGCCTGCCCTGCCGGCAGAGCTCGCAGGCGCGCTCGGCGTCTGGGAAAGCGGCGCGGTGATCAAGATCCTGGTGCGCTACGCCAAGCCGTTCTGGCGCGAGCAGGGCCTGTGCGGCATGGTGATGTGGCGCGACCTGCCGGGGCTGTTCGCCTGCGACGGCAGCAAGGATGCCGACCATGCCGCGCTTGTCGTCTTTGTCGGCGGGCCGCTGGCGCTGCGCTGGCATCCGCTCGACGAGGCGGCGTTGCAGGCGGAAATCACTGCCAGGCTTGTTCAGGCGCTCGGCCCGCAGGCGGCCGACGTCGTCGATTTCAGCGCGCGCGACTGGACGCATGATCGTTGGAGCGGCGGTGCCTATAGCGACCTCATCGTCGACGTGACTGCGCGGCATGCCGAGCGCGTCATCCTTGCCGGCGCGCCGCCGGTCTATTTCGCTGCTTCGGAAGTCTCGCCGTCCTTCCCGGGCTATGTCGAGGGCGCGATCGTCGCCGGCCACATCGCGGCTGCGAAGATTCAGTCGGCCATCGCGACCAGCGCCTCGGGATCGTAGGCGAGGCGGATCGGCGCGCCGACCGGAATGTCGTCGGCGCCGAAATCGTTGGTCTCGGTCACCGAAAGCGGCTTTTCCAGTCCGGGGATCTCGACGATCAGATGCGTGATCTCACCGAAATAGTGACGCTCGACAACCTTGCCCGCGACCTCGAACTTCGCCGAGGCGTTGTCCCACAAAACGCGCAGCCGCTCCGGCCGTATGCCAAGCGTGGCCGCGCCGCCATTGCGCACGAAAGCCCTCGGCTTGTCGGTCCTGATGCGGCCGAAGCCCAGCGTGTCGAGCACCAGGGAAGCGCCGTTCTCCTCGACGATCTCAGCCTTGACGAAGTTCATGCCGCCGAGGAAATCGGCCACCTGGCGGTTGACCGGGCGCTGGTAGATTTCCTTGGGCGAAGCGACCTGCGCGATGCGGCCGCCGAACATGACGGCGATGCGGTCGGACATCGCCAAGGCCTCGTACTGGTCGTGTGTGACCAGCACGAAGGTGATGCCGACCGCCTGCTGCAGGCGGCGCAGTTCGACCTGCATCTGCTCGCGCAGCTTCTTGTCCAGCGCCGAAAGCGGCTCGTCCAGCAGCAGCACCTTGGGCCGCATGACCAGCGCGCGGGCCAAAGCCACGCGCTGGCGCTGGCCGCCGGAAAGCTCGGTGGCGCGACGCTTGCCGAGGCCGGTCAGCGACACTTGCGCCAGCGCTTCCTCGACGCGGCGCTTCTCCTCGCCGGCGCCGAGCTTCAGTCGCTTCAGCCCATAGGCGACATTCTGCTCGACATCGAGATGCGGGAAGATCGCGTAGCTCTGGAAGACCATGTTGGTCGGCCGGCGGTTGGCGGGGATGCCGTCCATCGGCTGGCCGTCGACGGCGATGGAGCCGCTGGTCGGCGTGTCGAAGCCGGCGATCATGCGCAAAAGCGTGGTCTTGCCGCAACCGGAAGGCCCGAGCAGCGAGAAGAACTCGCCCTCCCTGATCGCCAGCGAGGCATTGTCCAGCGCTTTGAACGATCCGTAGCTGCGCGTGACGTCGCGGATCTCGATCATGGTGCGGTCCGATTGCGTGCGCTCGGATTGGACCCGCTCAAGCATAGAGGCCTCCCTCGTTCTGGGTGCGTCTCGCCGCGCGGCGGCGCAGGATTTCGGCAATCGTCATCAGCAGGAAGGACGCGAAGAGCAGCAAGGTGCCGAGCGCCAGCACGCCGGGGAGCTTGGCCGCGAAACGCAGCTGGCCCCAGATGTAGATCGGCAGCGTCGCCTCGGTACCGGTGAGGAAGAAGGCGATGATGAATTCATCGAGCGAGATGGTGAAGCAGACGAGCAGGCTGGAGATGATCGCCGGCGCCACCATCGGCAGCGTAACCCGCCGGAAGGTGCCGAAGGCGCTCTCGCCGAGATCGGCGGAGGCCTCCTCGAGGCTGCGGTCGAAACCTTCGAAGCCGGAGGTCAGCACGGTCATCGAATAGGGGATGCAGACCAGCACATGGCCGAGCACGACGGTGAACAGCGACAGGCTGAGGCCGAGCTGCAGCATGACCAGCAGCATCGAGATAGCGACGATCACTTCGGGAAGCACCAGCGGCGCCATGATCAGCCCGTTGATGGCACGGCGTCCCGGGTAACGGTAGCGGGTGATGGAGCGGGCGGCGAGGATGCCCAGCACCGTCGACAGGATCGAGGCGGAGACGCCGACGATCAGGCTGTTCCAGGTGGCGTCGATCAGCGCCGGCGTGCGCGGCAGGTCCTCATACCAGTGCAGCGTGACGCCCGAGAGCGGGAATTTTGGCGTCGCCGCCGTGTTGATCGAGAAGATCGGCAGGAAGATCACCGGCAGATAAAGGAAAAGCAGATAAAGGACGGCGTAGGTCGACAGCCAGCCGGGCAGGAAACGTCTTATCGCCGTCATCGTGCCAGCCTCTGCAGGGCGCGGAAGACCAGCACGGTGGCGCCGGCCATCAGCGAGACGATGATCATGGTGGTGACGGAAAGCGCTGCACCCAGCGGCCAGTTCGACGCCTTGCCGAATTGCGCCTGGATGGCGTTGGCGATCATGACGCCGTCCTTGCCGCCGACGAGCTTGGGCGTGACATAGTCGCCGACCGTCGGGATCATGACGATGAGCGCCGCCGAGATGACACCGGGCGCCGACAGCGGCAGGGTGACGCGCAGGAAGGAGCGCAGCGGCCCGTCGCCGAGGTCGGTAGCCGCCTCGACCAGGGTCCGGTCGACTTTCTCCAGCGAAACGAAGATCGGCAGGATGGCGAAGGTCGCCCAGGCATGCGTCAGCGTGATGATGACGGCGGTGGAATTGTAAAGCAGAGCCGTCGACGGCTCGTCGATGATGCCGAGGCCCATCAGTCCGGAATTGAGCACGCCGTTGTAGCCGAGGATCACTTTCCACGACATCACGCGCAGCAGGTAGCTGGTCCAGAACGGGATGGTGATGAGGAACAGCCACAGGCTCTTGTGTCGGCCGCCATGGAAGGAGATGAAATAGGCGATCGGGTAGGCAAGCGCCACGGTCAGCAGGCTGACCGTCAACGAGATGTAGAGCGAGCGCCAGAGCAGGTCGCGGTAGATCGGCTCGGTCAGCGCGATCCGGTAGTTCTCCAGCGTGAATGTGTGGTCGATGGTGAGATAGTTCTGCGTCCAGAAGGAATGCGCGATGACGACCAGGATCGGCAGGACGAGAAGAATAAGGGCATAAACGAAGGTAGGGCTGATCAGCGCAAAGCCCTGGACGGCTTCCGATTGCAGAAGGGGACTTCGTCTCGATCCCGCCACGCGCAGCGGGGGCGACCCTTCCGCCGCCGCCGTCACTGCAGCGCTCCGGGCGTGATCTCAGTAGCTGGCTCGGACTGTCCCGCCATGCGGCCTTCCCATTCGCTCACGCCGACTGCCCGTTCCCATTTTATGCGTGGAGCGCGTGGCTCCTTAGGCTTGCCGGCTTTCTTTAATGAAGAGCGCATCCGCCGATTGAAATCAAGCGCTATTTCTGCAATATTGATTGAACGGACATTCAAAATGAAGTGATGAAAAGCTGAATTTCCATGGTTTTCCACGTCGTTTGATACCCGGCGAAAATTCAGCAATCCTGGCAATGCGAGGCGAAGATGGCGGCTCAAAGCAAGATCAAGGCAGGCGAACTCATCGAGCCCGGCGATAGCGATGTGGTCGAGCTCGCCAAGCGCCATCTCGTGCAGCCCTGGCCCTATGCCGGCTCGGTCGGCAACGAGGCGCGCGCGCTGATCGGCGAGGGCGACGGCATCTACATCACCGACGGTTCCGGCAAGCGCCTGATCGACGGCCCGGCCGGCATGTGGTGCATCAATGTCGGCCATCGCCGCGAGGAGCTGGCCAAGGTGATGTACGACCAGGCGATGGCGCTCTCCTACAACACGCCCTGGTACACGATGAACGCGCCCTCGGCCGAGCTTGCCCGGCGCATCGCCGATGCCGCACCCGGCGACCTCAGCCACACCTTCTTCACCACCGGCGGTTCGTCGGCGGTGGAGACGGCGCTGCGCTTCATGCAGTTCTACAACAATGTGCGCGGACGGCCGGAGAAGAAGCTTATCCTCAGCCGCGGCGGCGCCTATCACGGCTCGACCTATCTGTCGGCCTCGCTCAACGGCCGGCCGCGCGACCGCGACTGGATGGACGGCGCCGACGAGCTGGTGGTGAAGCTGTCCTCGCCCGATCCGTTCCGGCGCCCGAAAGGCATGAGCATCGCCGCCTTCTCCGATTTCCTTGTCGACCAGTTCCGCGACACGATCGCGCGTGTCGGCGCCGACCGGATCGGCGCCTTTATCGGCGAGCCGGTGCAGGCTTCCGGAGGCGTCGTCGTGCCGCCCGACGGGTATCTCAAGCGCATCCGCGAGATCTGCCGCGACAACGATATCCTCTATGTCTCGGACGAGGTGGTGACCGGCTTCGGGCGGCTCGGCCACGTCTTTGCCTCGGGCGACGTGTTCGGTATCGACCCGGACATGATCACCTTCGCCAAGGGCGTGACATCGGGCTATTTCCCGCTCGGCGGCGTCATCATCTCGGAGCGGCTGCTGGAAGAGCTGCGCCGCTCCAACCACCCGGATGCGCTGTTCGGCCATGGGCTGACCTACACCAGCCATCCGATCGGCTGCGCGGTGGCGCTCGCGAATCTCGACCTGCTGGAAGAGGGCGTGCTTGCCCATACGCGCGAGATCGCGCCCTATTTCCAGGCGCGGCTGAAGACGCTGGAGGAGCTGCCGCTGGTCGGCGAGGTGCGCGGCTTGGGCCTGATGGCTTGCGTCGAATGCGTCGCCGATCGCGAAAGCAAGGATCCGCTGCAGCTCGACAAGGATGTCGGCAAACGCATCGACGCGCATTGCCACGAGCTCGGCCTTCTGGTGCGGCCGCTGATCAACATGTGCGTGATGTCGCCGCCGCTGATCATCACCAAAGAGCAGGTCGACGACATGGTGGCGATCCTGCGCGAAGGCATTTCGCGCACCATGGATGATTTGCGGAAGGAAGGGGTCTGGCGGGGGTGAGCGCCTTGCCTTCTCCCCGTTCCACGGGGAGAAGGAAGAGGGCTACCCCCTCGACCGCAGCGCGTCGTTCAATCCCCACATGTCCTTTTCCTCGGGCGCCGTCTCGAGGTTCAGCACCGGGACCTGCTTGCGCAGATGGTCGTGGTGGGTGCGCACGCCATATTCGAGGTCGGAGAGATAAAAACCCTCGAAAGCTTCCGACAGCATGGATTCGTTCGACCAGACGGAAAGCTGGACGTCCTCGCTCATCGTGTCGCGGTCGATACGGTAGGCGAGGTAGCGCGCCGCCGCCTGCTCGCGCGTCTCGTCCCTGTATCGGTAGATGGCGCCGCGCAGCAGCGTCTCGCCGGTCGACAGCGGGAACTCCTGATAGAACTGGACGGATTCCGGCATGATCGACAGCGCGTTGTTGGGGAAGATGCCGTAATAGATCCAGGCCTTGCGCAGATGCTCCGGCAGATGCGTCGGCTCGGGCGAGAGCTTGATGTACTGGTTGACACTCCAGCGCCGACCGGCATGTGGATTGTAGGTCGCGAAGGAGCGCGACACGCCGTTGATGAAAGGCTCGTCGAAATAGGTCGCGCCATAGAGGTCCTGCAGCGCCGGATGCGCCATGGCGACGTGATAGCCTTCATTGTCGACGTCGCGTACCGACTTCCAGTTGACCGGCGATTTCTGGGTCCAGATGCCCCAGGACGGCACCATGTCGGCGATATTGTAATGCGCCATCTCGGCTTCGATCGGCTTCAAGAGCTCGGCCACCGAAGGCTGCGGGCCGCCTTTGCGGAAGCGAATGAAGATGAAGCCCATCCAGATTTCGAGGTCGAGCGGCATCAGCCCGAATTCGGTCTTGTCGAGCTCGGGGAAGGAGCGCGGACGGGCGGCACCTCGTAGCGTGCCGTCGAGATTGTAGACCCAGCCATGGAACGGGCACACCAGCGCGTTCTTGCAGGTGCCCTGGCTGTCGGCGACGACGCGGCTGCCGCGATGGCGGCACATGTTGTTGAAGGCGCGCACGACGCCGTCCCTGCCGCGCACGATCAGCGCGCGCTCGCCGATGACGTCCATGGTTAGATAGTCACCGGAATTGGGCACGTCGGAGACATGGCCGGCGATCTGCCAGTGATTGCGGAAGACGTGTTCCTTCTCGAGCTCGAGAAGGGCGTTGGAATGGTAACTCCACCCCGGCAAACCCCGCCGGTCCCAACCGTTGGGGATCGCCACGTCACGGAGGTGCGGGTTCATGGGAATGCTCTTCTTTTTGTTGAATACTCATTCAACATAAGCATATTTTTCTTTGAAATGCAATGGCTTGCGGAAATTCGGAAATTCCGTGACGGCAAGTTCGTCTCCGCCGGAGCCGGAAAAATCCCGGAAAATCCGGGTGTTAATCGAGGAAGCGGAACAGCGGTTTGCGAGCGCCGACACCTGCCTCGGAGAGGGCATGTCTCGATTGATCTCGAGCGTGCTGCAGATAGCGGCGGGGCGCTCGATTTCAGGCATTTTTGTGTGAGGCTGTTTACAGTCCGCCGGGCGCGGCAGGCGCATATTTTAGCCCGACCAGCTTCGATGTCCGGTCGAATGGTTGCCGCGGATTGGGAATGCCGCCGCGTCCGGCGCCTGTTTCAATCCTGTTACACAGGCAATCACCGCCGATCATCCGGCCGTTACTTGGTGCGATTATGTTCGTTTCATAGCAAAAAGAAAGATAACGAAGGGAACAACGATGTTTGCGAAAGCTCGTGCCGCCGATGCCAATCGTCGCCTGGATGGGCCGGAACGCAATGACCGCAGGCCGAAGCTTGCGCTGCGCCAGCGCGCCAGCGACCATCCGATGGCGATGTTCATGCTGATCGGTGCCTGCGCCTTTGTCGGCATGCTGGCCGCACCTGCCTCAGGTCCGGCTTTCGCCTCGATCAATCCGCCCGCCAATGTCGTCGAGGGCGCCCAGACCACGCTCAAGACCGCCCGCCTGCCGGAACCTTCGATAGATTTTGCCTGCAAGGGCCAAAATTGGGGCGCCGAGAGCATCGACTGCCTGCGCGCCATCGCCGAGCAGTCGGGCCAGCACAGGGAGCGCGCGGTGCGCATGATCGCCAACGCGGCGCCGCTCACCAACACGCCGAACGTTTTTT
Organism: Mesorhizobium humile; assembly: GCF_033977215.1. Taxonomy (NCBI): domain Bacteria; kingdom Pseudomonadati; phylum Pseudomonadota; class Alphaproteobacteria; order Hyphomicrobiales; family Phyllobacteriaceae; genus Mesorhizobium; species Mesorhizobium humile. The sequence goes on along the minus strand of NZ_JAVIIV010000010.1, from coordinate 179,326 downwards.
AAGACCTCCCCTGAGCGCACCCTCCGCGCTCGAGTCAGGCTCCCGCCGCTACGTCGGTCGGGAGCCTCTTTTTTTCGGATCCGGCGATATTCAGGTGAAGCCGGCCTGCGAGTGGCGGCTTCCTACGCTTCCGGTGCTCACGTACTATAAGTACGCTCCGCTCCGGTTCTCGGAAACCATCACTCTCGGCTCGGCTTGACCTGAATCTCGCCAGATCCTGCGGCGGTGCGGTTCGGCTCAGATGTGCGCGCTGTTGTCGGCGGCGGCTTCGTCGGCAACGGTCGATAGGATGCCGCGGACGTCGAGCGTCGAAAACGGCTTCTCCAGGATTTGCGGGCGCTGCTGCGGCGGCAGCGCTTCGATCTCCGCCTTGGCGCCGATCAGATCGCCGGTCACGAGCACAAAGCGCTTCGCCAGCACCGGCTTCTCGGCCAGCAGTTCGCGATAGATCGACATGCCGCTGGTGCCCGGCATGCGCAGGTCGGAAAAGACGATGTCGGGCGGCATATAGCCGTTCAGCACGTCGGCGGCGGACGTCCAGCTTGCCACAATGCGCGACTTCAGGCCCATCAGTTCCAATATATCCGAAAGCGAACCGGCGACGTCGGGTTCGTCGTCGATGATCAAGGCATGGCGCAGTCCGCTCGAGCGTACGGCACTCTCACCGGCCTTTGCCGCCTCACCGGCGATCGCCGGCAACTGCACGACGAAGCGCGCGCCGTGCGGCTCGACTTCCTCGAACCAGATATTGCCGTGGTGGCGCTCGACGATCGATTTCGAGATGGACAGGCCGATGCCGGTGCCCACGCCGACCGGCTTGGTGGTGAAATAGGATTCGAAGATGCGCGCGCGGATCGCCTCGGGAATGCCCGGGCCGTTGTCCTCGACGGAAAAGCCCGGATTGCCGTGCTCGTTGCGGAACGTCCGCACCTTGATGGTCCGCTCGCCGGTGACGCCGGCCAGCGCATGCTGGCTGTTGATGAGGAAGTTCGCCGCCACCTGCGTGATGTGGTCGGCGTCGGCCATGGCAAGCAGCGGTCCGCTGGCGAAGTCGGTGTCGATGATGATGCCGCTGGAGCGCGCGCCATAGGCAGTGACTTCGAGCGCCGAGCGCATCACCTGGTTGAGATCGGTCTCGGCCTGCTCGGTCGGGTGCAGCCTGACCATCGACAGGAAGCTCTTGACGATGCGGCCGCAGCGCTCGGCGGCGGCGCGCACCTTCTCGGCACGCACCTTGGTCTGCGGATCGCTGGCGAATTCGTGCAGCAGCGTTGACTGCGCCACCACCACCGCCAGCGGGTTGTTGAGCTCATGCGAGACGCCGGCAAGCAGCGAGCCCATCGCCGCCATCTTCTCGTTCTGGTGCAGCTTCTCGCGCTGGCGGTTGATCTCCTCCTCGGCCTGCAACTTCTCGCGCAGATCGCGGATCGAGCCGAAGATCAGGCGGCGGTCGGCGACGCGCATCTCGGTCGCCGTCAGTTCGATCGGGAAAATCTCGCCGGCGGCGTTCTGGGTGACGGTCTCCAGCCGCTGGCCGACCATCGGCGCGCCACGGCCGGCCATGTATTCGGCGCCCGAGGCATAGCCCTTGCGGTAGTATATCGGAACGATGGTATCGAGCAGGTCCTTGCCAAGGATGGCGCTGCGCTGGAAGCCGAACATCTTCTCGGCGGCCGGATTGAACTCGATGATCGAACCCGTCTCGTCGATGACGATGATGGCGTCGAGCGAGGCCTGCAGCATGGTGCGGCGGATCACTTCGCTGGCATGCGCCTCGGACGGCGAGCGCTCGATGGCGTCGCCGATCGCCAAGGCGATGATGTGCAGGGTCGCTTCTTCCTCATCCGTCCATTCGCGCTCGGCGACGCAGTCGTTGATGGCCAGCGTGCCCCAGAGATGGCCATGCGCGAAGACTGAAACAGAGAGGAACGACTTGATATTCTGCTTGTCGAAATCGGCCCGCAGGAACCCGTCGAGGTCGCGCGTGTGGCCGGAGAAAATCTTGCCTTGCCGCTCATCCTCTTGCAACTGCTCCAGCAGCGAGTCCGAGTTGATGATCGACTGCATGATCACCGTGGGCGAGGCCAGCTCGCCGCCGAAGTTCGGGTCGATCCAGTAGGCGGCGACGGACTGGGCGAAGCCTTCGCCCGGCAATTCACGCAGGCGGAAGAGAATGCCGCGCTGGCATTCCATCTTGCGGCACATCGTTCCCAATATATCGTCCATCTCGCGCTGCCAGTCGCCTGCCTCGCGCAGGCGGCGCACGACATGGACAGCCGCCATCGCGGCGCCGCCCGGACGCGAGCCATGCATATCGGTGCGTGCTGCATCACCAGTCATGGTCATTCCAGGCCCGGATGTCGGTCGTTCAGAGCGTCCCTCCGTCCCATGGAAACGGCCAACCGCTCTATCGCATTGTTTTGACGCAATTCCGGACGGAAGGCTACGGCGAAGTGCCGAGCCTACCGCCCCACTTTTCCTGGACTTGCTCTCGTGCTTTTCACCGTTTCACGGAAACGGCGAAACGCCCTATCTCTTTGTTTTGACGCAATTCCGGACGGAAAACCGCCCACACTTTTCCTGGAAATGCTCTATTTGGCGTCGCCGCTCGGCAGCGAGAAGATATAGCCTTCGCCGCGCACCGTGCGCAGGAATTTCGGATTGGCGGGATCAGCCTCGATCTTCTTTCGCAAACGCATGATGCGGATGTCGACGGCGCGCGAAGATTCCGGATCCTCGACGAAGCCGATGGCTTCCGAAATCGCCGCCCGCGTCAGCAGCCGGTTGGCGCGGGTGAGGAAAACCTCGAGCACGTCGAACTCGCTCTTGGCCATCTCGATGACCGCGCCATTGGCGCCGATGACCAGACGGCCGTCGAAATCGGCCTGGAAGCCGCCGAAATTCATGAAGCGGCGGTTGCCGGTTTCGGCCTTCTGCGCCTGCGGCTCGGCCGGCTGCGGCACGCGGCGCAGCACGCTGCGCACCCGCGCCAGCACCTCGCGCAATTCGTATGGCTTGACGATGTAATCGTCGGCGCCGAGCTCCAGCCCGACGATGCGGTCGAGCGCGGTGCCGGCGGCGGTGGCGTAGATGATGCCGATCTGCGTTTTCGAGCGCAGCCAGCGGCCGAGCGACAGCCCGTCCTCGCCGGGCATGGCGATGTCGAGGATGGCGAGGTGGAAGGACTGCGCCTCGAACAGCGCGCGCGCCGCCACGGCATTCTCGGCCGTGACGACGTCATAGCCGCTGGCGCCGAGATACTCGGCCACCGCCTCCCTCAGATCCGGCTCGTCCTCGACGACGATGATGCGTGCCTTCACGACGCGCTCGCTCCCGCTTTCAGCGGAAAGTAGATTGGGTATAAACATGATGTCCAGCACTCATCTCGAGTTGTCTGTGGCGGGGTGAAGAAAATGGCCGCACGATCCGTCATCGCGCTTGTGTCCGTCGCCGAGGTGGTGGCGGGCGATCTCGCCAATCATCTCGACCGGCGCGGTCACGACGTGCGCCAGGCGCGCCAGCCCTGGGAGGCGGAGACGCTGCTTTCGGCCGGCGGTATCGATGTCGTGATCGTCGGCGACGGCGTCACCCAGGCCGAGAGCCGCGAACTGCTCAAGCGTTATAGCGGCCAAGGCGGTGGCGGCGAGGGCGGCCCCGACTTCATCCTGATCTGCCGGCCGGGCGACCTCGTCGACAAGGTCCTGGCGCTCGAGCTCGGTGCCTCCGACGTCATCGAAAGCCCGCTCAACGTGCGCGAGCTCGCCGCGCGGATCGGCGGCCTGCTGATGAGACGCGGCAGGGCCCCTGGGGAACTGATCGTGCTGGAAAACGCCACCGTCGACCTGCGGTCGGCCATGGTGATGCATCGTTCGGGTACCGAGGATCAGCTTTCTCCGGGGCAGGTGGCGCTGCTCAAGCTGTTCCTGGCAAGCCCGCGCAAGGTGCTGACGCGCGACGACATCATTGCCGCGGCTCCGGCCGAGAATGCCGACGCTTTCGACCGTTCGATCGACTCGCGCATCGTGCGGCTGCGGCGCAAGCTCGACACCGAGACCATCACCACCATCAGGGGCGCCGGCTATCGCTTCGATCCGCCGGTTCCGCGCAACGAGTAGGCTTTCGAGCATCGGATTTCCCAAAGCGATGGTCATTCTGGGTCCGACGCCTGGCGCTCAGCGCACCACGATAACCGTGGGCCCGGTTGGAAGGTCGGCGCTGGCGGTTATCTCGGCCCTGGCGCGCTCCTTGAGCAGCACCGTCGCCAGCGCGGCGAAGCCGAGCAGACCCTGCGCGTAGAGCAGCGCGGAAAGCACGGAAGCGGCAAATTTCGTCTTCATCTCGATAATCCCCTAACTCGAAATTGTGGTGCTTCAGGAAACTCCCGAAGCGCCCGCGCCGCTGACGGAGCCCCCCGCTGCGGCGCGGGCCTTCGGTCCTCTCGGCAGCAAGTAGCCGGAGGGGCCGCGTGTCCTCATCAGCCGAATGCCGACCCGCCAGAGGGCCTTCAACCGGTGGACGCGCAGGCTGGAAACAATCCAGACCGTGGCGATGAACAGAGCCATGTGCAGTGTCGAAACCTCGCCGGAGCTCATCGCCGCCAGCGTCGTCGCCGGGTTGCCGGCCACCGGGCCGGCGCCGCCGAGCACGATCGCCGCGACGCTGATCCTGAGGAGCCAGGAGCGGAGTTTCGATTTCCTGTCCATTTTCGTTTGCAGATGTCTGTTCCCGTTGCGTCAAATCTGACGCCGGCCTGTATCCAGATCATGCCGCCGTGGCTGCACTTTGTTGCAGATTGGTTTCGAAAATGGCTCCGCCTCTTTCATATACATGTGAAATGAACTTTCGTTTCCAGTCTGAGCCGATTGTCCGGCGCTGGATCGCTTACTCTTGGAAAGGTCTGGCAGAATCCGCCGACGGGACGTCCTGTTAATTTTTGGAAACGAATTCGAAACAGAAACGAGCATCAAGCGAAATAGGTCTGAAACGGTCGGGCACGATAAGGGCCCATCGAAATTGAAGCCGGACACAACGGCAAAAAACAGAGGGACCGTCATGCACACCGCCATTTCCGCCAAGCTCATCAACATCACCGCCGCCGCGCTCACGGGTGCTGCGCTGCTCTTCGGCGCCGGCAATGCCGCGCATGCCAACCAGATCGTCGCCAAGGTCTCGCTGTCGCAGCAGATCATGGAAGTCACGGTCGACGGCCGTCCGACCTACACCTGGAAGGTGTCGACCGGCGCCAGGGGGCACATCACGCCAACCGGCTCGTTCAAGCCGACCCGCATGCATGAGATGTGGTACTCGAAGAAATACGACAACGCGCCGATGCCGCATTCGGTGTTCTTCAGCGGCGGCTACGCCGTTCACGCCACCTACGCCATCAGCCGTCTCGGCCGTCCCGCCTCGCATGGCTGCGTGCGGCTGCATCCCGATGCGGCGGCCGATTTCTATCAGTTGGTCGAGGCCTTCGGCCCTGCCAACACCAGCATCGTGATCGTCAAGTAACGGGCTGGGCAAAGTAGCAGGCGGGCTGCCGCCTTCGGAAATAGCGCCGAAGCCGTGGGGCAACCGCCAAAAAAAGAGGCCGGAATTTCCGGCCTCTTTTCGTTCCGGAGCGAGTAGGGAGTAGCGAATAGCGAGTAGGAGACGCGCCGTCGCACGAACGCCATTCTCTCCTATTCGCTACTCCCTATTCGCTATTGCTTCAGCTCGGCAGCGCCGGCATCAGCTTCGGATCGGGCTTCTCGGCGAGATGCGGCAGGTCCTTGCTGGCGATGAAGGTGTAGAACATCGGCACGACGAAGAGCGTGAACATGGTGCCGACGAGGATGCCGGTGAAGATGACCAGGCCCATCGAATAACGCGCGGCCGCACCCGCGCCGCTGGAGACGATCAGCGGCACGACGCCGAGCGCCATGGCGGCCGTCGTCATCAGGATCGGCCGCAGGCGCACCTTGGCCGAAGCAATGATGGCGTCGCGGCGCCGCATGCCGTGCATTTCACGTTGCTGGTTGGCGAATTCCACCAAAAGGATGCCGTGCTTGGTGATCAGGCCGATCAGCGTGATCAGGCCGACCTGGGTGTAGATGTTGAGCGTTCCCAGGCCGATGTTGAGCGGCACGATCGCGCCGAAGATCGACAGCGGCACCGCCATCATGATGATCAGCGGATCGCGGAAGCTCTCGAACTGGGCCGCCAGCACCAGGTAGATCACGACCACCGCCGCCGCGAAGGCGATCAGGATGGTGTTGCCCTGTTCCTTCTCCTGTCGCGACTGGCCGGAATAATCGATGAAGAAGGTGTCGGGCAGGGTCTCCTTGGCGAGGTTCTCCAGCACCTGCAAGCCGTCGCCGGTGGTTACACCCGGCAGCGGCAGGGCCGAAATCGTCGAGGAGTTCAGCTGGTTGAATTGCTCGATGGCCGCCGGCGAGGCGTTGGTCGAGATCTTCACGACCGCCGACAGCGGCACCATCTTGCCGTCGACGCTGCGAACGAAATATTCGCCGAGCTTTGCGGGATTGTCGCGGAACTCCTGCGGCACCTGCGGGATGATGTCGTAGCTGTTGGAATCGCGGTCGAACTGCGCCACCTCGGCACCGCCGACAAGCAGCGTCAAGGTGTTGCCGATATCGGCGATCGGCAGGTTCAACGCCGCCGCGCGCTCGCGGTCGATGGTGACGGTCACCTGCGGCGCATCGTAAGCCATCGAGTTCTGCACGACGATGAAGCGGCCCGAGGCCTGCGCCTTGCTCTTGATCTTCTCGGCCTGCTCGAACACTTCCGAGGGGTCGCCGGTGGAGCGCACGACCATGGAAATCGGCAGGCCGCCGCCGGAACCGGGCAGCGTCGGCGGCGCGAAGACGAAGGCCTGAACGCCGGCGACCTTGGCGAGCCGTGCGGTGATGTCGGCCTGTAGTTCCTTCGAATTGCGCTTGCGGTCCGCCCAATCCTTGAAGGCGAAACCGACAAAGGCGCTGTTGGTGGCGCCGCCGAAGGCAACGGCCGAGAACTGCGCCCTGGTCTCGGGAATATCCTTCACGAGGCCGAGGATCTGGTTGACATAGGTCTCGGTGTAATCCGACGTCGCATAGCGCGGCGCGGTCACGATCGAGAGGAGGAAGCCCTGGTCTTCTTCCGGCGCGAGTTCGGTCGAAGTCTTGGTGAACATGAAGCCGGTGAGGGCGACAAGCGCGACGACGATGATCAGCGTCACCGGCCGGTTCCTGAGCGAAGCGGTGACGGCCCGTTCATAGACGCGCTCGACGCGGCTGAAGGTCCCATCGACGATGCGCTGGAAGCGGCCGTGCTGGCCCGCCTTCAGCAAACGCGCCGACATCATCGGCGTGATCGTCATGGCGATCAGGCCCGACAGCACCACGGAGCCGGCCAGCGTCACCGCGAATTCGCGAAACAGCGCGCCGGTCAGGCCGCCGGTGAAGGCAAGCGGGGCGAACACGGCGGCGAGCGTGATGGTCATCGCCACGATGGCCGTCGCAATCTCGCGCATGCCGTTGAAGGCCGCCTGCATCGGCGACATGTGATCTTCCTCCATGTGGCGGTGGATGTTCTCCACCACCACGATGGCGTCGTCGACGACAAGGCCGATCGCCAGCACCATGGCCAGCAGCGACAGAAGGTTGATCGAGTAGCCGACCGAAAACAGAATGAAACAGACACCGATCAGTGACAGTGGGATGGTGACGATCGGCATCATCACCGAGCGGAACGAGCCCAGGAACAGAAGGATGACCACGATGACGATGGCGACGGCCTCGCCGATGGTCTTGAACACCTCCTCGATGGAGGCGCTGATCTGGCCGGTGGCGTCGTAGACGACCTCGATCGTCATGCCTTTCGGCAGCGTTTCCTGGATCACCGGCACGAGCTTGGTGACCGCGGCCGCGGTCGTCAGCGGGTTAGCGGCAGGCGTCGGGAAGATGGCAAGGAAGGTGCCTGGCTTGCCGTTGAAGCTCACCCTGGTGTCGGTGTTGGCCGCGCCGAGCTCGACACGCGCGACATCGCGCAGGCGCACCACCTGCCCGTCCGTCGAGCGGATCGGCAACTGGGCGAAGGCCTCGGGCGTCTGCAGGGTCGAATGCACGGCGATCGAGGAGACCACATACTCGTTCTGGGTGTTGCCGGGCGCCGACAGGAAGTTCGAGTTGTTGATCGCGGTCAGCACGTCCACGGCCGTTGCGCCACGGGCGGCAAGCCGGATCGGATCGATCCAGATGCGCATGGAATATTCCTGGGCGCCGAAGATCTGAACGTCGGCGACACCTTCCACGGTCGAGATGCGAGGCCGGATGACGCGCTCGATATATTCGGTGAGCTGCTCCTTCGTCATGTTCGGGTTCTGCATCGAGATGTACATCATCGCGAACTGCTGCCCGGTGCCCTTGACGATCACCGGATCCTTCGAGGCGGTCGGCAAGGTGCCGCGCACGCCCTGGACCTTGGACAACACCTCGGCCAGCGCCACGTCAGGATTGGAGCCCAGCTTCATCTGCACCGTTACCGTGCTCGAGGACGGACGGCTGGACGAGGTCACGTAGTCGATGTTTTCGGTAGAGGCGACGGCGCGCGCGATCGGGGCCGATATGAAGCCCTGGATCAGGTCGGCGCTGGCGCCGGGATAGGCCGTGGTGACGGTGATCGCCGTCTCGTCCACCTTGGGATACTGGCGGATCGACAGGCCGAAGATGCCCTGGAAGCCCAGAAGCAGGATCATGCAGGCCAGCACCGTCGAGAGCACCGGCCGGCGAATGAAGAGGTCGGAAAAGCTCATTGCTGAACCTGCTTGTTCGCCGATTTGCTGGGATCGATGGTGTTGTCGACGGCAACCGACATGCCGTTGAAGAGCCGGTTCTGGCCGGCCGTGACGACCTGGTCGCCTTCCTTGAGGCCTTCGGCGATCTCGACCATGCCGTTGTTGCGGCGGCCGAGCTTCACGAACACCTGCGAGATGGTGAGCGCAGGCTGCTGCGCGGCCTCGGCCGGCTTGGCGGCGTCGGCTGGCTTGGCGGCGTCGGCTGGCTTGGCGGCGTCGCCGGCCGCCTTGTCTGCCGGCTTCGTGTCCGCCGGCTTTGCCGCGTTGTCCGCAGGCTTGGCGGCGTCGGCCTTCTGCTCATCCGGCTTCGCCGGCGCGGCAGCGGCACCCTCGGCAGGCTTCGCCGGCTCGACCACGAAGACATAATCGCCATAAAGGCTGGTCGTCACCGCCGTCTGCGGCACGGAAATGACATTGTTTTCCTGCGGCAGCTCGACACGGACCTGCACGAACTGGCCAGGCGTCAGCTTGCCTTCCGGATTGGCGACCTCGCCACGTATCGAGACCAGCCGGCTTGCCGGGTCGATCTTGGGGTCGATGCCACGAATGGAGCCGGCAAAGGTCATGCCGACGAGGTTGCTGCCGAGCTTGACGGTCTGGCCGATCTTGAGCAGCGGCAGCTGCTGCTCGGGAACGGTAAAGTCGACCCGCATCGTGTCGAGATCCTGGATCGTCACGACCGAGTTGCCTGGGGCCAGGTACTGGCCGACGTCGATCTTCGGAATGCCGACAGTGCCGCCGAAGGGCGCGGACAATTGCTTCTGGTCGAGCACGGCCTGCATCTTGTTGACCTGCGCGGCCGAGGCGTCCGCCGCGGCACGCGCGGCATCGAGCGTCGCGTCCGTGCCGACGCCGCGCCGCTGCAATTCGATCGCGCGGGTCAGCGCCGCCTGGTCCGAGGCGGCCTGGGCCTTCTGGGCCACCAGATCGGCCTTCTCGACCGCATCATCCAGCTGCAAAAGCACCGCGTCGGCGGCAACCTTCTGGTTGGCGTGGAAGAGGATGTCCTTGACGATGCCGCTCGTTTCGACGGTAAGGTCGACACCGCGCACGGCATTGACGGTGCCGATCGCCTCTACGCCGGGCGTCCATTCGGCCGGCTTGACGATCACGGTCGAGACCGTCGCGGCCGGCGGTTTCATGGTGGCAAAGAATTGTTTGATGCCGGCATCGCGCATGAAGTTGAAACCAACGATGCCGACGCACACCAAGGCGAGCAGCAGCAAGAATCCGGCGATGATAAAAAAGCGCTTCACGGATGGTCCCCTCGAGCCGGCAACCGGCAAAACAATCGATTGCGGGACACATATCGACGATAAGTCCCGATTTCAAATGGCTTACTGTACCGGCTGGACGGTCTTGTCAATTCCGCCTAAGCTAATGTAGGGGGAAGCGCGATGAGACCACGCAGGGCAAACTCACGCGAGAAGATACTTGCCGCCGCCGCCGACGTGGCGCGCGAGGCCGGTCCTGGAAGCCTGTCGCTCGAGGCGGTCGCCAGCCGCGCCGGAGTGTCGAAAGGCGGCCTGCTCTACAACTTCCCGACCAAGGCCAAGCTGATGCAGGGGCTGGTCGAAAGCTATCTCAGCGACTTCCAGAAGGCGCTGGAGGCACGCGCCGCCGAGGCCGGCCACGAAAGCGTGCTCTCGGCTTATATCAAGCTTTCGGCCGACGACTGCGGGCGGCCGAAACCCTCGGCGACCTGGATGTTCTCGGCGATCGCCGAAGATCCTGATTTCCTGACGCCGATAAAGGCCTTCAAGCACCAGCTGCTCGAACGGCTGAAGGCGGAGACGGACGACCTCGGCTCGCTGCTGGTCTGCTTTCTCGCCATCGAGGGGATGCGCAGCATGAATCTGTTCGATTCAGACGTGCTGTCCGAAGACGAGCGCAAGCTTCTGGTGTCCTCGCTCCTGAAGATAGCCGGATAGGTCACCAAAGGCTTTGGTAGTGACCAAACGGTTTGGTGGTGACCAAACGGTTTGGTGGTGACCAAACGGTTAAGGGCGTCACACCAGCTTCATCCTGGGGACATAGCGTCCCTCCCGGTTCTTTGCTGCAATGCAAAAGGAGTGGGACATGGTGGACGTAGTTTCCAGTGAGGCGGGGATCCCGAGACCGGATCATCCCCTGGATCAATCGGGCGGCGCCAAATGGTTCCTGCCGGCTTTCGGCGTGCTGGTGCTCGTCGGCATCATTTATGTCGGCTATGCGCTCAGCCAGGATCTGGCCATCGCCAAGACGGTGCCGTGGATCCTGCTCGGCATCGCGCTTCTGATTGCGCTGGGCTTTGAGTTCGTCAACGGCTTCCACGACACCGCCAACGCGGTGGCCACCGTTATCTACACGCGGTCGCTGCCGGCCGAATTCGCCGTCATGTGGTCGGGCGTCTTCAACTTCCTCGGCGTCTTGACCTCGAGCGGCGCGGTGGCCTTCGGCATCCTGTCGCTGCTGCCGGTCGAGCTCATCCTGCAGGTCGGGTCGTCGTCCGGTTTCGCCATGGTGTTTGCCCTGCTGGTCGCCGCCATCCTGTGGAACCTGGGCACCTGGTTCCTCGGTCTGCCGGCATCGAGCTCGCACACGATGGTCGGCTCGATCATCGGCGTCGGCCTCGCCAACCAGTTCATGGCTCCGGCCGGCAGCGCTACCAGCGGCGTCGACTGGGGTCAGGCGACCAATGTCGGCACCACCTTGCTGGTTTCGCCGATCGTCGGCTTCTTCGCCGCCGCTATCCTGCTCTATGTGATGAAGCTGCTGGTGCGCAACCCGGCGCTCTATGAGGCGCCAAAGGGCAACGCGCCGCCGCCATGGTGGATTCGCGCGCTGCTGATCTTCACCTGCACCGGCGTCAGCTTCGCGCATGGCTCCAATGACGGCCAGAAGGGCATGGGCCTGATCATGCTGATCCTGATCGGCGTCGTGCCGACCGCCTATGCGCTCAACCGCACGCCCGACATCAACTATCTCGACGCCTACAAGGCGGCCTCCATCAGCGTCGAGACGGCGCTGGGCAAATACGTCAAGCCGGGCGTCACCGTTGCCGATGCCAATGCTGCCAAGGCGGCCGTTCAGGAAGCCGTGCGCAGCAAGAGCTGGACCGACCAGACTACGCTCGCGCTGCAGACTTATATCCACAACACGACCGCCGAGCTGCAGCCCTATGCGACGGTCGACAAGGTGCCGACCGATCTGGTCAGCAACGCGCGCAACGACATCTACCTGATCGGCGAAGCGCTGAAGCTGATCGACAAGAAGCAGCTGCTGCCGATGCAGGCTGCCGACCTCAAGGCGGTCACCGACTATCACAAGGCGGTCGACAATGCGACGAAGTTCATCCCGCTCTGGGTGAAGGTCGCGGTCGCGCTGGCGCTTGGCCTCGGCACCATGGTCGGCTGGAAGCGCATCGTCGTCACCGTCGGCGAAAAGATCGGCAAGAGCCACCTGACCTATGGCCAGGGCGCCGCCGCCGAGCTGGTGGCGATGATCACCATCGGCATGGCCGACCGTCTCGGCCTGCCGGTGTCGACCACCCATGTGCTGTCGTCCGGCGTCGCCGGCACGATGGCAGCCAACGAATCCGGCCTGCAATGGTCGACCGTGCGCAACCTTCTGCTGGCCTGGGTGCTGACGCTGCCCTGCTCGATCGCGCTGGCCTTCGTGCTGTTCGTGATCTTCCGCCAGGTTTTCTGAGCGGCCGGGACGGATTGGCCCAACTGCCCGACTGACGAGACGGCGCCGTTCGCGGCGCCGTCTTCTTTTCGCGCCGGGTTCAGCCGATAGCGAGCTTTGGCAATGCAAAAAGAGCCGCCGCCCTGGGGCAGCAGCAGACTTCGTTGAGGCAGGGTATCAGAAAGTCAAGTCGGATCTTCGCGGTGCAGGTCGTGGATGGTGACGCCGTCGGCATTGTCGGGCAGCATCAGCCACTTCTTGTGGCGCAGCGTGCGTTCGGTGTCTTCCAGGCCCATCTCCCAGTGCTCGCGCATCGAGGTGCCGGAAAACTCGTAGTCCTTGGCGTGGCCTTCATAGCCTTTGTGCTGGTAGATCAGATGGACGATGTTGACCACGCCGGCGTCGGAATAGTCGGCAATCAGTTCCTTCTCTCCGTCTTTGAGCTGGTCCGGCGGCACGCGCTTCAGCGCGTCGAGCAGCTTCATCTTGAGCGCATGGATGCGCTGGAAGTTGTCGGTATTCTGGCGCGTGCGGCTGGAATACATGATGTCCTTGTGGCGCGACAGAACGTCGGCCATGCCGCGCGGCAGCACGCCGCGCGCGCTGAACAGATCGACCTGGAACACCAGCGAGGAGCGGTCTTCTTCCTGATCGAGCAGATATTGCAGCGGCGTGTTGGAGACGATGCCGCCATCCCAATAGTACTCGCCCTCGATGCGGATGGAGGGGAAGGCCGGCGGCAGCGCGCCGCTCGCCATGATGTGCTCCGGCTCGATGCGCACCTTGTCGGTGTCGAAATAGACGAAGTTGCCGGTCCGGACATTGACCGCGCCGACGCTCAAGCGCTTCTTGCCGTCGTTCAGCACGTCGAAGTCGATCAGGCTTTCCAGCGTGTCCTTGAGCTCGGCGGTGTCGTAGAAGCTGGTGGCGCCTTCGGCTCCCGCCAGGTGGAACCAGGGGTTGGGACTGCGCGGCTTGAAGAAGCCGGGCTGGCCCATGGTCATGGTCATCAATGACGAGGTCTGGTTGCGGATGTCGCGATAGAGGTCGCCTTCGGGCGTGTAGGCCCAGATATTGCGGCCCGAGATCGTCTGCCAGAACTGCTCCAGCCGCTGCAGGCGGCGGCTCGGCTCGTTGCCGGCGATGATCGAGGCGTTGATGGCGCCGATCGACACGCCTGACAGCCAGGTCGGCTCGCAGCCGGCATCGGCAAGTGCCTGATAGACCCCCGCCTGATAGGCGCCGAGCGCGCCGCCGCCCTGGAAGACCAGAGCGATGCGGTCATATTGCGCCGTGATTTCCTGGATGGTGGCGGCAGCTGCCTTGCTGCGGTTACGCTCAAGCACCGGTCTTCTCCAGTTCCTTCGCGCCGGCAGCCGATCGGCCGTGGTCCGCGAGGTAATCATGCACGACTTCGCCCAGGCCGAGCGTCAGATCGGCGGTGAAGTGAACGGCCGAGACGATGTCGAGCACCGGCAGCTTGGCGACGTCGGCCATGACATGCGGGCGAAGGTCGAGCGCGGCGGGCGCCGTCCAGGCTTCCTTCAGCGTGATGTCGGTGAGGTAGTAGCGGACCAGCTCGCGGATGCGCGGGTTGCCGTCGACATGCGGGATGATCTTGATCAGGAAATTGGGCGCGGCGAGCGAGGCGAGCACCTGGTCGTGGTCGGCCTCGCGGTGCTTGTAGCCCATGGTGCCGGTGGCGCACAGAACGCTGCCATAATGCAGCGTGCCGACCACCACTTCGCCTTCGTGGACGATCTTGGGGCTGGCGAGCTTCTTAGGGAAACCCCAGAGCTCGCGGCCGCCGGCGATCGGCGCGTCGTCGTCGAGATACATGGAATGGACATAGCCGCCATGCTGGCCCTTGTAGCGCACCGGGATGACCTGGCCGGTCTCGGTATAGTCGCCGAAGCCGGTGGAGTCGGGCATGCGGATGAATTCGTATTTGACCAGCGGCTCGTCGATCTCGAGCGGCGCCGGCACGACCGCTTCCAGCGCCTCGCGCGTCGTGCGGTAGGTGATGATGATGTATTCGCGGTCGAAGAAGCGATAAGGGCCGGGCGGGAAGGACGGGTTGGTGAGCGGCATGGCATAGGCGCGCTTCACGACGTCGGCGATTTCCATGGCTGGTGCCCCAAACAGGTTTGAAATGACCCCGCGCGAATGCGCTGGCAAATATGTTGCACGGCAGCGTGACAGTGCCGTGTCAGCGCCAAGACGGCGCTTCCGGGAGCCGGCAAAACGCCGCGCCGCAGCTGTAATAGCGCCGACATATGGGTGTGGCATTGTGATGCTGCGGCGCACAAATCATGTGCCTTCCCGGCTGTCTGTCTCCATACTCTTCCCTCCTGTCCTCCTCTTGCGAGATCTCCCATGGGTTCCCTGTCTTCGAAGAATGCGCTCGTCACCGGCTCGACCAGCGGCATCGGCCTCGCAATCGCCCGTGCCTTCGCCGCCGAGGGCGCCAACGTCACCATCAACGGCTTGGGCGACGCCGCGGCGATCGAGCAGGAGCGGGCCGGCATCGAAAAGGATTTCGGCGTCAAGTGCCGCTACTCGGGCGCCAACATGATGGACGGCGCCGCCGTTACCGCCATGGTCCATGAGGCCGAGGCGGCGTTCGGCAGCCTGGACATCCTGGTCAACAATGCCGGCATCCAGCATGTCGCGCCGATCGAGGAATTTCCCGACGACAAATGGGAAGCCATCATCCGCATCAACCTTTTGGCCGCCTTCTACGCCATCAAGGCGGTGGTGCCCGGCATGAAGAGCCGCAAATGGGGCCGCATCATCAACACGGCTTCGGCGCATGCGCTGGTCGCCTCGCCGTTCAAGTCGGCCTATGTCTCGGCCAAGCACGGCATTGCCGGCCTGACCAAGACCGTGGCGCTGGAAGTGGCGCAGGACGGCATCACCGTGAATGCGATCGCGCCCGGCTATGTCTGGACGCCGCTGGTCGAAAAGCAGATCCCCGATACGATGAAGGCGCGCGGCATGACCGAGGAGCAGGTCAAGCACGACGTGCTGCTCGCAGCGCAGCCGACCAAGGAGTTCGTCACCGTCGAGGAACTTGCGGCGCTGACCCTGTTCCTCTGCTCGAACGCCGCCAGGCAGATCACCGGCACGACGCTGCCGATGGATGGCGGCTGGACGGCGCAGTAAGGGCAAGCGCCGTTTCAGGGAAGGGCGGGGCGGAGCTCCCGTTCTCCTTGGCAATTGAATTCTTGACAATCGTGGGGGAGCGTTCCAGCATTCCTGGTAAGGGGTTCCCCGCGACGACCCCGTGAGGCGTCAGCCCAACGATCGCGTCCAGACTCTCTTTGTTCAGGAGGTGGACGCCATGCCATCAACAACCGCAATTACCGTTCCGCAGCTTTCCCGTCTCGTCGGCCTGCCCGATGCGCCTTGCCTGGTCGATGTGCGCATCGACGAGGATTATGAAGCCGATCCGCGCCTGTTGCCGGCCTCATGCCGGCGCGATTTCAGGACGGTCTCGACCTGGGCGTCGGAATTTTCCGGACGCAGGGTCGTCGTCATCTGCCAGAGGGGGCAGAAACTCTCGCAAGGCGTTGCCGCCTGGCTGCGCCACGAAGGCATTGCGGCGGAATCGCTTGAAGGCGGCTTCGAGGCCTGGGCCGACGCCAGGGCGCCGTTGGTCGCGGCCGGCGCGATCCCGCCCCGCGACGTGAGGGGCCGCACCCTATGGGTCACGCGGTCCCGGCCAAAGGTCGACCGCATCGCCTGTCCCTGGCTGATCCGCCGCTTCGTCGATCCCGACGCCGTGTTCCTGTTCGTCGATCCGGCCGAGGTGCCGCTGGTGGCGGACCGCTTCGCCGCGGTTCCCTTCGACATCGAAGGCGTGTTCTGGAGCCATCGTGGCGATCGCTGCAGCTTCGACACGATGATCGAGGAATTCGGCTTGCGAGTCGATGCGCTCGACCGCCTGGCGCTGATCGTGCGCGCCGCCGATACGGCGCGGCTCGACCTCGTGCCGCAGGCGGCCGGGTTCCTCGCCGCGTCGCTCGGCCTGTCGCGCATGTTCCGCGACGATCTCGAGCAGCTTGAAGCCGGCATGCTGCTCTACGATGCTTTCTTCCGCTGGTGCCGCGACGCAGCGGACGAGACGCACAACTGGCCCGTCGGAGGCAAGGCGCAATGACGGCACTCGCCAAGGACGGCGCCAAACGGCCGGTGGAGGCCCCGGCCGTGCCGAGCTTCCGCGAAGCGACGCGGCTGTGGGCAAAGATCGGCCTGCTCTCCTTCGGCGGGCCGGCGGGGCAGATCGCGCTGATGCACAAGGAACTGGTCGAGGAGCGCCGCTGGATCGGCGAGGAACGCTTCCTGCATGCGCTCAACTACTGCATGCTCCTGCCGGGCCCGGAGGCGCAGCAGCTCGCCGTCTATATCGGCTGGCTGCTGCACCGGACGGCCGGCGGCCTCGTCGCCGGCACATTGTTCGTGCTGCCCGGCGCGCTGGTCATGTTGGGTCTCAGCAGCTTCTACATGCTCTACAACGACGCGCCGGTCGTCGAGGCGCTGTTCTTCGGCATCAAGGCGGCGGTGCTGGCCGTCGTCGTCGAGGCGGTGATCCGCATCGGCAAACGGGCGCTGAAGAACCGTGCGATGGTGGCGATCGCCGTGGCGGCCTTCCTGGCCATCTATGTCGCCAGGGTGCCGTTCCCGCTGATCGTGCTCGCGGCCGGGGTTATCGGCTGGGCCGGCAACCGCTTCGCGCCGGCGCTGTTTTCCGGCTCGGCGCATGGCAAGACTGCTGCCGGCACCGAGACCAGGGGCGCGGTCGACCTGATGTTCGAACGCGGCGAGCTCGGCCACGCCATGCCGAAGCGAGGGCATGCTCTCCGCACCGTCGCCATCTGGTTGCCGCTCTGGCTCGGTCCGGTGGCGCTGATCGCCGTGCTGGCGGGCCCGGGGAGCGTGTGGGCGCAGATCGGCGGCTTCTTCAGCCTGATGGCCGTCGTCACCTTCGGCGGCGCCTATGCCGTTCTGGCCTATGTCGCGCAGGCAGCGGTGACCTCGTTCGGCTGGCTTTCGCCTGGACAGATGGTCGATGGGCTCGGGCTTGCCGAAACGACGCCGGGGCCATTGATCCTGGTGCTGCAATTCGTCGGCTTCACTGCTGCCTATCGTCATGCCGGCTTTGCCAACCCGCTGCTGGCTGGATCGCTCGGTTCGGTGCTGACGCTTTGGGTCACCTTCGTTCCCTGCTTCTTCTGGATATTCCTCGGCGCGCCCTACATCGAGCAATTGCGGCGGAACAAGGCGCTGGCGGCAGCTCTCGGCGCGATCACCGCGGCGGTGGTCGGCGTCATCATGAACCTCGCGCTGTGGTTTGCGCTGCATGTCGTCTTCGGCAAGGTCGCAAGCGTCGGCTGGGGCGTGGAAGTGCCGGTCCCGTCGTCGCTCGACTGGCGCGCCGCGCTGCTGTCGGCGGCGGCGATGGTCGCCATGTTCAGACTGAAACTCGGCATGCTGCCGACGCTGGCGGGATCGGCGCTGGCGGGACTTGCGCTGCTGTCGTTGTGAGGCGGTGCCGGTTTCGTCGCGCTATATCTTCAGTTCAGCATTTCTGCGGTTTCGACGCCGAATTGTACTGCCCCGTCGAAGCGTTGGCGGTGCTATGCGTCTGCTTCTTGTAGGGCGCAGGACCGCCATGGCATTTCGCCGCGCCGCCCCCCTCGGTTGACGCAGACGCCGGCGGTGGCGGCGCGGACGCGGTTTTGACGCAATAGCCCTGTTCGACGTGCCAGCCGTTGTGGCACTTCGGCGTGCAGGCATAGGGTATGGGTTGGCCCTTCGTCGCTCCACCTGCTCCGACGATGCCATATTGTCCTGACGGGCACCCACTTGGCGGCCACGCCAGCGCGGCCCGAGGGCCGGGCAACAGCAGCATCATCAGACCGGTCGCGGCAAGGGCCGCCAGAAAGAGCTTGCGCATCGAACGCTCCTGAAACGCAGTTTCGATCGTCGATGCTAGCCTTGCGGGGTGAGGCACGCCTCTCCTGTTTGGGAGAGGCGTGCCCAAGTCGATCCACCCTAAAATCGGATCGACCGGTATCGATACCGGGCCAGGTCAGCGTGGAGCCATGCTATGCGACGACTGCTTTTCCTCGCGGTGTCGTTAGTCCCCTGGGTTGTCGCGGGGGCGCCGACGGCGACGCTTGCCGGCGATTTCGACCGGATCGAGATTCCGCGCGATCCCAACGGGGCCATCGAGTTCCATACGCCGTCCGACAACATCGCCTGCGGCCTTTCGGAGAGCGGCAGCGATGGATCAGGCGCCCCCGAGCTTGCCTGCGACCGCCTGGCTCCCGTCTATCTTCGCTTCATCCTGCCGGCGCGTGGAAAGGCCACGATCCTGCGTGATGTCGGAGACCAATGGTGCTGCGGCGGCTACAATGAATTGCCTTACGGCCGCGAGTGGCAGAGCGGGCCGTTCACCTGCGATTCGACGGCCTCGGGGCTGACCTGTGAGAACCAGCAGGGCCACGGCTTCTTCATCAGCAAGGCAAAGGTCAAAGCTTACTGAGAACGGCGAATTCGCCGGCCGCCATCGAGCAGCAGCGAGACCAGCGAGGCCTGGCTGTTGACGCCGGTCTTGCCGAAAATACCCTTGAGGTGGCTGCGGATCGTGCCCATGCCTATGTTGAGGCTGGGCGCGATCTCGGCGAGGCTTTTTCCCACCGCAAGTTCAACCGCGATGCGCGCTTCGCGGCCGGTCAAGCCGAAGCGACCGGCGATCTCGGCCTCCATAATCGGCGCGAGCGCGTCAGCCTGCTGGATGACGACGGCGACGCGCGCGGCGCGCACGCCTCTGGGTGTATATCCCGGCAGCGGGCCGCGGGAGACGGTGACCAGCATATCGGGCGCGCCGCCCTGTTGGGCCACGCGCAAGGTCGATGAAGTCGGGGCAGCCGCCTCGTCCAGCGCGAACGTCATCATCCGGGCGAGCGACCGGGTGGCGCTCGCGGTTTGTAGGACCAGCCCGTCGGAACCCAGTCGGAAGGGTCCGTCAAGGGCGGTGAGTGCCTGGGCCGCGTTGTTCAAATACATAGGCCGGCGCCACGCATCGAAGAGGAAAACGGCATCGGACAGTCCATCGATTGCCTGTTCCAGCGTTTCGACATGAACCGAGAGTTCCTGCAGCCGCCACTGCCAGGAGAGGATCGAGTTCAGCCTGTGCGTGGTTTCCTGCAGGTGGTCCAGTTCGCCGGCGTGATAGAGCCCGGCTGACCGCTCCCGGCAGACATTGACGTGAAAGGAAAGATCGCCGGCCTTCATCTGGATCACGGCGCCATAGAAGCAGCCGGTCGGCCGGATGATCTCATTGTAGAAGTCGAGCCGTTCGAACGCGCGGTCGGTCAGGATGTCGTGCGAGGCCTCAGCCCGGCCGGGTGTCAGCGCCATCTGCCAGGGGACCGACAGCTCGTTGGCGCGTTGCGACGAGAATCGGGCGGCCGCGCTGTCGTCAAGGCCGGCGATGACCACGAACGGCATGATGGTCCGGCTCGCGCCATTGGTGGCGATCATGGTGTGGTGGGCATTGAACCCGCGCCTGAGCAAATCCATTGCCGCCGCCCAGCCACCGGGCGCGGCAGCCGCTTCCAAGACGTCGTGGCCGGCAAAGCCAGTCATCCACCTCACCCCCGGGGATTGTCAGCCTTCGCTCGAATTCCGTCGGTGGAAGCTAATGAAACGCCGGGCTCAGGTCGAGGGAGCCGGCGTCGCTGCCGCTGCGCCTGCACTGCTGCTCACGCTTATGTGATCGAGATCGGGAATAAACCGACGGGTTAGCCGGTCTTCAGGGCATGCACCGCGTGTGCGCAACGGCAGGAGACCACCATGAGGCGGCGTGAAGATAAAAGCGCGAGGGCTGAAGAGGGCGAAGGCATCAGCCGCGCCCGGCCCTTGGAGCGTTGGAGCTGGGCGCACCTGTTCTGGGCGATACCGCCCCGCCGCCGGCCCTGATCCGTGCCGATCGCAACCATCGAGACCCACGACCATGACGGCGAGCATCTCATTGCAGCCAGCGATGCGCCGTTCCCTTCCGAGGCGCCCCTTGCTTCCGAGACACTTGACTCCGGTGACACCAATGCCTTCTCCTCCCTCGAAGCAGGCGCCATCGCCTGCGGTCGCGATCTTCACCCGCACGAGCAGGGACAGATCATCGCCTCCCGCTGAGGGCGGCAGACCCATGGCGGGAGCGCCCGACGGCGGAACGGTGTTGAGCGAAAAGATGCTGGCCGCGCGTTTTACCGAAGTGGTGCTGCCGCATCTTGGCGATGCGCTGTCGCTCGCCCGCTGGCTGACCGGCAATCAGGCCGATGCCGAGGATGTGGTGCAGGAGGCTTGCCTCAAGGCGCATGCCGGCATCGCGGGGTTCGCTGGGGGAAACCCCCGCGCGTGGCTGCTCACCATCGTGCGCAACGCCTCTTATACCTGGATGGCGCGCAACCGTCCGCGTAGCGTGGTTGCGGTCGGCGACCTCGCCGATCTCGACGACGTCTCGCCGCCGCCGGACAACGATGCCGACAGCCCGGAAGCCGCGCTGATCGCCAAGGCGAATTCGGCGGCGGTGGAAGCGGCGATCGCCAGGCTGCCGCAAGCCTTCCGCGAAACAGTGGTGCTGCGCGACATCAACGGGCTCAGCTACCGCGAGATCGCCGCCATGCTCGGCGTGCCGCAAGGTACGGTGATGTCGCGGCTGGCGCGGGCCCGCGGCCTCTTGATGACCGAACTTGGAGGGCGCCATGAGCCCGCATGAAACTAGCCCGCGCGAGGATGGATTGCCGCAAGACCCGCAGGATATGAAGCTGATGATCCACGCCCTTGTCGATGGCGAGCTCGATGCCGCGGCCGCTTTGGCGGTCGAGCGGCGCATGGCCGCCGATCCGGAGCTTGCCGCCGAACATGCGCGCCTGGTGGCGTTGCGCGGCGCTGTTGCCAACCTGCCGCGGCCGAGCGTCAGCGACGATTTCCTGGCGCGCATTGCGGCTATCGCCGAGGTCAAGGATGCCGGGGATACCGTGGCTGTCCGGCCCGCGACGGCGGAGCCGCAACAGCAGCAAGGCAATGTGATCGCGATGCGGCCGCGCGCGGCACGCTGGTTCAACTCCTTCGACTGGCGCCAGATGGCGGCCTCGATCGCGCTGACGGCTGTTCTCGCCAGCGGCGCGACGCAATGGATGACGACGGCGGACAATGGCTCCGACAGCTTCGCCGTGGCCGTCGCCAACGGCCATCGCCGCAGCCTGCTCGCGGCGACGCCGGTCGACATCGTCTCGTCCGACCGCCATACGGTGAAGCCATGGCTCGACGGCCGCATCGGCGTGTCGCCGGCGGCGCCCGACATGGCCAAGGACGGCTACGCGCTGCTCGGCGGCCGCGTCGAGGTGATCGGCGACAGGCCGATGCCGGCGCTGGTCTACCGCCACCACGAGCATCTGATCACGCTGGTGGCGGCGCCGCGGCAGAACGAAGCCAAGTCGATGCCGGTGGCGGACGATCTCTCGGCGGGCGGCTTCCTGCTGGTCCACTGGACCGACGACGCCTTTTCCTATTGGGCGATCTCGGACGCCGAGCGCCCGGCGCTCGACGATTTCGTCGCCCGCTTCCGGGCTGCGATCGTCGCCAATCCGGCGGCGGGAAGTCCCGGCTAGGGAAAGCAAACGCCTTTAATCGCGCCGAAGTACCTGCGCCGGCCCCCTGGCGTACAAGTGATAAGTCACGGTCGACTTTGGTATGTTATACAAGCCGCGTTCTCGGGGCGGATACGAGTCGATGGATCAGGAAAGACTTCTGGCAGCAGTCCTCCTGACTGATCTCGTGGGCAGCGTGCCGCTCTATGAGCGCATGGGGGACGATGCCGCCCTGCAGCAGGTCTCGGATTGTCTCGACGCGATACGCGAGATCGTCGCCCAGCACGGCGGTGACTTCATCCATTCGAAGGGCGATGACGTGCTCAGCCTGTCCAGGCGCCACGCGACTTTCACCATTTCGAACGGCAAGGCCCGGTTCATCGAGCGAAGCTCGTCGGGCACATTCGTGTCGATGGGACCCGGCCATGAAGTATTCGTGCGCCGCGAAGATATTCTCCTCTTCGGCTCCGGCGTCATCTCGCCAGGGCGCAGATCGTCCCTCGGCGACGCCCAGGTCCTTCGCTACGAAATTACCTCAAGCTGACCCGGCCGGGCCATCTGATTGTCCCGCTGCCGCAGGGGGGCTGGATCCAGCGTTTGCTCCACGCCGGTCCTCACCGGCAGGTGTAGCCGCCGTCGATCGGCAGATGGATGCCGGTGATCATCGAGGCAGCGTCGCTGAGCAGGAAGACGATCGGGCCGGCGACCTCGTCCTCGGTCGCCCAGCGTCCGAGCGGCATCTGCTTCAGGAACGGCTCGGCGACATGCGGCTGGCTCCAGTGGCCGGACGAGATCGGCGTCATCACCACGGTCGGGTTCACGCTGTTGACGCGGATGTTGTATTTGCCCAGCTCCAGCGCCGAGCAGCGGGTGATGTTTTCGAGCGCCGCCTTGGACGAGCCGTAGGAAATATGCCCGTCGAGCGCGACCAGCGCCGCCTGGCTGGAGACGTTGACGATCGCGCCGCCCTTGCCGATCGCCACCATCTGCCGCGTGGCGTATTTGGTGACCAGCAGCGCGCCGCGCGCATTGACGGTGATGACCTTGTCGAAGATGGCGATGTCGGTGTCCATCGGTGTCGCGATCTCGCCGCCGAAGCCGCCGCAATTGACCACGCCCCAGAGGTCGAGCCCTTCTAGAGCGTCGCGGATCTCGTCCTCGGAAGCGAGGTCGAAGGTGACTGTCCGGCAGCCGGTTTCCCTGGCGATTGCAGCGAGCGCCTCCTGCGAGCGGCCAGCGGCGATCACATTGGCGTTGGCCTTGACCAGATGCCGCACGGTGGTGCCGCCAATGCCGCCGCTGCCGCCCGTCACCAGAATGTTCCTGCCTTGAAAATCCGTCATGGTTCCCTCTTTGCGATGTCTATCGAGTTCGTGTCAGGCGGGCTCGGTGGTGGCCGCCGCGCCGGAAATCCTTTGGCCTGCCTTGTCGAAGAGATGGCAGGCGTTGGGCGGCAAGGAGATCGCAATGCGATCGCCGGCGCGCGCCACGCGGCCGCCGCTGTCGCGGATGACCAGGCTCTCCTCGCCGTCACGCACGTGAATGAAAGTGTCGCTGCCCAGTAGCTCGACCACGCTGGCCTTCAGGACGATCGCGTCGGCCTGTCCTTCGACAGCAAGCGCGATGTGTTCCGGCCGGATGCCGACGGTCACTTCGGCGCCCAGCTGGGGCGGCGTTGAAACGGGCATCCGGAGCGAAAACCCCACGTCCAGGCTGATCGTGGCCTGATTGCCCTCAACCGAGGCGACGCGGCCCTTCAGAAAATTCATCGCCGGCGACCCGATGAAGCCGGCGACGAACAGGTTTGCCGGCCGGTGGTAGAGGTCGAGCGGCGCGCCGACCTGTTCGATGCGGCCGCCATTCATGACGACGATGCGGTCGGCGAGCGTCATCGCCTCGACCTGGTCATGCGTGACATAGACCATGGTGGAGGCAAGCTCAGCCTTCAGCCGCGCGATCTCGACGCGCATGCCGACGCGTAGCGCCGCGTCGAGATTGGAGAGCGGTTCGTCGAGCAGGAACAGCTTCGGCTTGCGCGTCATGGCGCGGCCGATGGCGACGCGCTGGCGCTGGCCGCCGGAAAGCTCGCGCGGCTTGCGCTTGAGATAGGAGCCGAGCCGCAATTTCTCGGCGGCGCGGCCGACGCGCTCGGCGATCTCGGCGACGGGCGTGCGGGCAATCTTGAGGCCGAAGCCGATGTTGCGGCCGACATCCATATGCGGATAGAGCGCGTAGGACTGGAAGACCATCGCGACGCCGCGTTCCGGCGGCTCGGCGTCGCTCATGTCGGCGCCGTCGACCAGGATGCGGCCGGAGCTGATCGGCTCCAGCCCGGCGATGATCCGAAGCAGCGTGGACTTGCCGCAGCCCGACGGCCCGACCAGCACGCAGAACTCGCCGTCCTCGATGGTCAGCGACAGCTCGGGGATGACGGTGGTGTGGCCGAAGGCCTTGGTGATCTTGTCGATGGTCAGTGCGGCCATGGCCTAACCTTTCACCGCGCCGGCCAGCAGGCCGCGCACGAAGGCGCGCTGCACCAGCACGTAAAGCAGGATCAAGGGGAGCGCGATCAGCGTCAGGATCGCGAAGAGCGCGCCGGGATTGGCCATGTAGAGGCCGGAATACTGCATCGGCACGATGGTGAGTGTCTTCATCTCGCTCCTGGTCAGCACGATCAAGGCGAGGAAGAACTCGTTCCAGGTGACGATGAACTGCCAGATGGTGACGAAGACAAGCGCCGGCCGCACCAGCGGCAAAGCGACGTGCCAGTAGGTCTGCCAGGCGTTGCAGCCGTCGACCCGCGCTGCCTCGAACAGCTCGCGCGGCGCGTCCTCCATGAAGGCCTTGAGGATGACCATGGCGAAGGGCACGCCGAGCGCCGCATAGGGCAGAATGAGTCCGATATAGGTGTTCACCCAGCCGAAGGTCTTGAGCAGGATCGCCAGGGGCAGGACCATGGAGGCGAGCGGCACCATCAGCGTCGTCAGCAGCGTCGTGTAGAGCAGCATCGAGCCCTTTAGCCTGAGAATCGCGCAGGCGAAGGCAAAGAGGGAGGAGACCACGACGACGATCGCCACGGTCGCGACGGTGATGATCAGGCTGTTGAGGAAAATGCCGCCCAGCGGATTGTCGCGGATGACGGTGACGAAATTGTCGAAGGTCACCGGCCAGGTGAACAGAGCGGCATCGAAGGCCTGCGCCGGCGTGCGCAGGCCGATCGAGAGCATATAGACCTGCGGCACCATCCAGAAGCCGAGCACGATGAAGAGCACCGCATGGATGACTAGGCCGCGGACGCGGTTCCGGGAAAGCGGCGCCATCATGGCTGATCCTTCCCGGCGGGCGACAGGCGGGCGCCGAGCAGCGCGATCTGGACCAGCGACAGCACCAGCGCGATGACCAGCACGATGACGGAAAGCGCGGCGCCGCTGGCGGTGTCGCCGAGCACGAAGCTCTGCTTGAAGATGAAGGTGCCAAAAACCTCGCTGGCGCGGTTCGGGCCGCCGCCGGTCATCAGGTGCACGATCGGGAAGGTCTGCAATGTGCCGATGACGCCGAGCAGCAGCAGCGACTTGGTCGCCGGCGACAGCATCGGCACGATGACGTGCACGGCAAGCCGCCAGCCGCGCGCGCCGTCGATGCGGGCAGCGTCGAGCACCTCGCTCGGCAGGTTGGCGATGCCGGCGATGTACATCAGCATCGAGAAGCCGGTCCATTGCCAGATGTTGACGGCGATCAACGCGTAGATCGCGGTCTTCGGATCGCCGATCGGCGACGTCATCATGACGATGCCGACATGTTTCAGATATTCCTGGGCGATGCCGTAATAGGGCGCGTAGATCTGCACCCAGACCAGGCTGATGACCGAGACCGAAGTCACCACCGGCAGGAAGAACATGGTGCGGAAGAAGCCGCGCAGGGCATGGGTGTGGCGCTCGATGAAATAGGCAAGCAGCCCGCCGATCAGCATCTGCACGGGTATCGTGATGGCGCCCCACAGCACCATGTTGCGCACGACGGTCCAGAAGGTCGGATCGCCGAGGATGGTCGTGTAGTTGGCGAAGCCGGCAAAGACGGCGCGGCCGTCCGCCGTGCCGGTGTAAAAGCTTTGGCCCGCGACCCACAGGATCGGATAGGCAATGAAGACGACAAAGAGCAGGGTGGCCGGCAAGGCAAAGAGATAGAGCGTCGAAGCTCTCGACGCCGATCGCCGCTTCGCCGCTTGGACGGCGGCTCCGGCTCGCATGGCCTCTGCGCTCATGATGCTCGCCATCTTACACTGAAAAAGGGCCGGCACCGAAAAAGGGTCGGCATTGAAAAATGGGCCGGGCGCGTCTTAGCGCCCGGCGGTCGGTCTTGGGTTATTTCGCCGCGAGGGCTTTCTCGCTCGCCGCCTGGACGGTGGCCAGGGCCGCTTCCGGCTCGGTGCTGCCGGCGGCGACGCCGGCCAACGCATTGTCGAGCGCCTCGGCGACCGCGGGCGAGGCGAAGCGCTGGTTCTCGGCCTTGGGCAGGTCGGCCATGAAGCGCGCCGACATCTCCTTCACATGGTCGGTGATGTCCCCCTTCGGCGCATTGCCGTCAAAGGCCG
The DNA here is from genome assembly GCF_033977215.1 of Mesorhizobium humile. Taxonomy (NCBI): domain Bacteria; kingdom Pseudomonadati; phylum Pseudomonadota; class Alphaproteobacteria; order Hyphomicrobiales; family Phyllobacteriaceae; genus Mesorhizobium; species Mesorhizobium humile. The sequence goes on along the minus strand of NZ_JAVIIV010000010.1, from coordinate 152,574 downwards.
GCAGGTCGTTGAGGTCGTTCAGCGCTTCCTGCAGGCCGACGCCGTTGGTGAGCTCGGCAAGGAAGGTCCAGGCTTCCGGGTTCTTGCCGCCGTTCTTGGTCAGGCCGTAGCCGATGTCGATGCCGCCGACTGGCGGGCTGGCGGAATTGCCGTCCTTGACCGGGGGCATGTAGAAGAAATCGAAGCCCTCCATGTTCTGGACATATTCCGACAGCGGCGGCGGGAACTTGCTTTCCTGCATCCACCAGGAGCCCAGCGCCATCATGCCGACCTTGCCTTGGGCAAAGAGCTGCGCGCCGGTCGGGTAGGCGTGGGCGCCCAGCGCGCCCTGCTGGAAGACGCCGTCGTCGAAGAGGCCTTTCCAGGCCTTCATCGCGGCGACCAGCTCCGGCGCCGTCCAGGGCGTCTCGCCAGCCTGCGCCTTGTCGACGATGCCGGGCGAGAACTGGTTGGCGAGCATCAGGAAGACGTTCTCGTTCTGCCAGCCGTCGGCCGCGCCCTGGAACATCGGGATGTAGCCGCCCTCGGTCAGCGCCTTGGCCGCCGCCTTGAGGTCGGCGTAGGTCTTCGGCGGGGACAGGTTGAGCTTCTCGAAGATCTTGCGGTTGTACCAGATGCAAAGCACCTGCGATTCCTGCGGGATGATGTAATAGTTCTCGTCACCCTTGGGATTGCCCATCAGCATCTGCTTGCGGTTGACGGGGAATATCTTCTCCGCCCACTTGTCGCCCCACTGCTTGGCGGCGCGTTCGTTCACTGCCTCGAGGTTTTCGCGATATTGCTGGGTGAGCGAGCCCGGCTGCAGGCCGATCACGTCGGGCAGGCTGCCCGAGGCGGCAGCGGCTTTGAGCGCGGTGATGTATTCGGGCGAATAGTTGTAATAGGTGTATTTGACCTTGATGTCCGGATGCGCCTTCTCGAAGGCGGCGATCGATTTTTCCATCGTGCTCTGGACGAACCAGGACCAGACGGTCACCTCTTTCTGATCGGCATAGGCGGATGCGGAATAAAGCGCGGCGGCGAGCATCGTCGTCGCAAGAAGCAGCATCTTTCTCATCATATTCCTCCCTTTTTCGGTTCCCATGTAATGCGCGCCGCGAGCCTCCATCTCGCGGATGCCTGAAAGCGATGCCGGCAAAGCCGCCACGCGTGGATGGCGGCAAAGCCGCCACTCTTGTTGCGTCAGGCCGCCTTGGCGGCCGCTGCGGTCAGCACTTCTTCCGTGATCGCACGGTCGTCGGCGAGCGACCGGTTCGGCGTCAGCCCGAGCTTCTGCAATTCACCGTGATAGGCGCGCACGGCTTCTTCCGGCGCGATCGTGCCGTCGGCCACGGCGCGCATCAGGACGATCAGCTGCAGCGGCGCCTCGGCGAGGTTGATCTTGCGGCCGAACAGCGCGAGGCGGGCGCCGTAACGCTCCGACTGGGCGACCAGCTCGAACGTGTCGCGCGTCGTGCCGGCGCCGCCACCGAGCACGCCGACGATCAGTTCGCTGTCGAAGCTGGCGAGCTCCTCCAATGCCTTCGGCCCGTTGTAGGCGGTCTTCAGGAACAGCGGACGCTCGGCCTTAGGCACGCTCGCCAGCGACTTGATGATGTTGTCGTTGACGAATTCGCCGACCTGCTCGCGGCTGAAACCGAGATCGATGCTCGGATTGAAGACCTCGTAGAAATATTTGAAGCCGACCCTGGCCGCCTCGGCGCGGAATTCGGCAAAGGCGTTCAAGGTACGGACGTCGAGCGCGACGTCGTTGCTGAACGAAACCGAGTAGAGGGCGAGGTCGGTGCCGTGCGCGGGATAATTGGCGAGGGCGCGCGCCAGGTTGGTGTCGCGGAAAGGAACCGATGGGGTCTGCACATAGGTGCCGTGGCGCACGGCGCCCCAGCACATCGTTTCCAGGTTGCCGCGGATGGCGGGTTTCATCTCGCTGCCGAAGAAGGCGCCGCGCTCGTCGAGAAGCTCGAGATTCGACTGCGACACCAGCATGATGTCGACCACGTCCTGTTTGATGATCTCCTCGATCTGGGCGATGAATTCCTGGCGGCTGCGGCGGCGCGGCGGCCTGACCGAATAGTCGAAGCCGGTGGCGGTCACGCCGGCGCCGACATCGCTGTCCTTGGCATCGGCGATGACGAAATCGGCCCGCGTGTAGCGGCCGGCTCTAATGTTCGCCAATTTCCTGTCCAGTCTCGTGACCATGATCTTCCTCGGTGAAATCTGCTGTGCGCCCGCCGCGGTGTCGCGATCCAAGCGTACCTCACTATGACGAAAGTTCTCATAATCTGTCAATAGCTATCTAACTCTCTCTAATCTGAGAGGACGCACACTCCGGGGCAAAAAGGTCGATGGAAGGAGAGTTTCCAATAAGAAGCTGATTTTGCTATATTTTATTTGCCGTGATCACTTTTGGGCGCATTTTCAAGTGAGGTTCGAGCCGCTGATGCAGGAGCCCGCGGCCACTCTCAAGGCAGCCTCGTTTGCGGTGTGCAAGCAAAAATCGCGTTGACGATTTGGAAGATAATGATAGCAATTGACAATGCTTCCGATTGAAGAGGGGCTGCCGATTGAGGAGGAAAGGCACGGCATGAGCGATGTCGCCACCGGGTCGTTCGCGGAACGCTATGCGGCCCTGACCGACCCGCGATCGGGTTCACTCGGTGCTGACGCGTTGTCGTCGGCAGGGCTTTTCCTGTGCGGCATCAGCGCATGCGTCGACGCGCGGGTCGAGATGAACGACATCCAGCCGCTGCTGGACGCGCCGGCCGACACGCAGGCGGCGCGGCTTGCGGCGCTGCTGCTTTCGCGCGCCGCGCGTGGCGTGGGTGGCGAGGTGCGCTTCGACTGGCCGGAAGGTCCGGCATGGTTGCGCGAGCGCCTGCGGCCACGCTATGCGCTGGGCGGAACCGGACCGCAGGCGGCCTGGGTGCTCGGGCAACTCGGCGTCCGCTCGCTGGTGGCGCTGGAAGATCGCCATGACCTGATGCTGCGGCAGATACCGCCGGGCGTTCTCCTGGCGCAAAGCGGAACACTCAAAGCCGTGGACGAAGTGCCGGCCGCCGGGCCGCATATCCCGGAAATCTTCATCTTCGAATTCACCGCCGGCCGGGCGATCGGTCCGGTGGTGCCGCCGCGCTCCTCGCGGGTCATCATCCGCTTCGGCGATCGCGGCATCCAGCATGACGCCGAATTCGAAAGCCTGTCGCGGCAACTGGCGCCGTTCGCCGCGGCCGGGCTGCTTTCCGGCCTCAACGACGAGGCGACCGAGAATGTCGGCGCCGCCAGCCGGCATGTCTTCGCGCTCAGCCGCGACTGGAAGGACGCCGGCCTGCGCACCATCCATTTCGAGCTCGCCGGCTATGCCTCGCAGCAGGCGGTCGACGAGCTTCTCTCCAATGCGCGCGGCGCGATCTCCTCGCTCGGCATGAGCCATTCCGAGCTGCTTGCCATGAACCCCTCCGCCCATCATCCGATGGAGGCGCTTGTCGCGCTCGGCGAACGGCTCGGCCTCGAGCGCGTCTGCGTGCATGCCGATACATGGGCGGCCGCCGTGACGCTCAACGATCCAAGGGAAGAAGAGCTGGCGCTGATGGCGGGCTGCGCGATCGCCAGCGCCAGGGCGGCGAACGGCGCGCCCGCGCGGGACATTTCCGTGTCACCGTCCGCCGAGTTCCATCCGCTGCCGTTCGAGGCGCCCGTGCGCAAAGGGCGCTGGACCTTCGTCGCCTGCGCGTCGCCCTATCTGGACAAGCCAGCGGCAACGCTCGGCCTCGGCGACAGTTTCACCGCCGGCTGCCTGCTGATCCTGGGGCGAGCGCGCCACGCCAATGCCGGCCAAAACCTCCAACACGCCTGAAGGACAATTTTGATGTTTCTCGAACGCTTCCGCCTCGACGGCAAGACCGCTTTCATCACCGGCGGCGGCCGCGGTATCGGCCTGTCGACGGCCGAGGCGCTGGCCGAGGCCGGCGCGAAAGTCATCATCTCGGATCTCGATCCAAACGTATTGGCAGCCGGGCGCGGTGAGCTGAAGCAGAAGGGCTATGCGGTCGAGGCGGTTGAGCTCGACGTCACCGATTCCAAGGCGGTCGCCGCCGCCGCGCGGGCCGCCAACGAGCGCCACGGCGCGGTCGACATCCTGATCGCCAATGCCGGCATCGCCTGGCCCGACACGGGCGGCGAGGAGATGAGCGACGAAGTATGGCTGAAGGTGGTCGATGTCGACCTCAATGGCGCCTACTGGTCCTGCCGCGAGTTCGCCAGGCCGATGCTCGAACGCGGCCGCGGCGCGATCGTGACGCTGGGCTCGATGTCAGGCTTGATCTCCAACAAGCCGCAGCGCCAGGCGCATTACAACGCGGCCAAGGCCGCCGTGCATCATATGACCCGCTCGCTGGCCGGAGAGTGGGCCGCGCGCGGCGTGCGGGTCAATTGCGTGGCGCCGACCTATGTCGATACGGTGATGTCGCGCGGCGGCTTCTGCGACGAGACGCTGATGCCGATCTGGATGGACATGACGCCGATGCGGCGCGTCGCGCAGCCGGATGAGATCGCCGCACCCATCCTCTTCCTCGCCTCCGACGCGGCCAGCGCCATGACCGGCGCGGTGGTGGTTGTGGATTGCGGCTATACGATTTGGTAGGGAGTCTCTTTAGTCTTAACGCAATTCCCGACGGAAAACCGCTCATACTTTTCCTGGAGTTGCTCCATTTGGCCCGTCGGCCGCCAGAGCAGTAAAGCATGGATACTCCAAGCAAACGCGTCGAAATGGTTCCCGCAAAGCGGCAGGCGCTCATCCTGGAGCATCTGCGCGTCAACGGCGCGGCTTCGATCCAGGAACTGGCCGACACGATCGGCGGCTCGCAGTCGACGGTGCGGCGCGACCTCGAGCACCTGGTGGAGAAGGGCTATCTCGAACGCACGCATGGCGGCGCGCATCTCTTGCAGCCGATGCGCGCGACCTTCGAGCGCGAGACCACTGTCAACGCCGAGCTCCAGCATGCCGAAAAGCTTGCCATCGGCCGCGAGGCGGCCGGGCGGCTGAGCGCCCGCGACAGCGTCATCTTCGACAGCTCCTCGACCGTCATGGAGGCGGTGCGCGCGGCTGCCGAACGCGACCTGCCGCTCACCGTGGTGACCAACAGCCTGGAAATCGCCGACTTCGCCGCCGAGATCAAATCCTGGCGCATCATCCTGCCCGGCGGCACCGTGCGTCCGGGCTACCGGCACCTCGCCGGCGAACCAGGCGAGAGCTTCATCAAGACGCTGCACGCCGACCTCTGCATGACCGGCGCCTCGGCCGTCACCGGCACGCTGCTGACCGAGACGTCGCTGGAAGTGGCGTCGCTCAAGCGCGCCATGATTTCGTCGGCGCGCAAGACCATCCTGCTCGTCGACTCCTCGAAGTTCACCGCACCTGGCTTCTGCACGCTTTCGGACATTTCCGAGATCGATGAAGTGATCACCGACGAGGGCGTCTCGCAGGATGCGCTGTCATCGCTCTACGCCGCGGAGCGCAAGGTGACGGTGGTGCGCGTGGGGGCGGGAGCGCCTCGCCCGCTCGGCAGCCTGCGACCGCTGTAAGCCTCACTCCACCATGAAGCGCGAGCTGAAAGGAAGGCCCGCCGCTCCCACCGCCTTGGGCGAGCGGTCGATGTTGCCGGCCATGGCGCTTATGCCCGGCATGGCCTGTTCGAGCTCGCGGCAAATCGCCTTGCAGACCGCCTGGGGCGCGTAGGAAGACAGGACGACCGAGGTGATCGGAACGAACTGCTTCAACGCTGCGATCGACGACTTCATTTGGCTCACCAGCTCGCGCTGCCATGCGATCTCGGCCTCGCCAAATGACGGCCAGTCCGCGCCTCTTTCCCAGAGTTCGGAAGTCTGCCTTCCTTGTTTGGTGATCTCTTGTTCGAGCCGCAGGATGCCGACGTCGAAGCTTACCGCGGCTGCTGCGTTGTAGATCTGATGGTTGAGGACCAGGCGGCTGTGCAGGCGTGCGCCGAGATAGAAGAAAAGATAGTCCGAAAGGTGCTTCGCCACGCCGAACATGCTTTCGCCCCCGGCCGCCGCGGTGATGTCGTTCTGGACGTAGACGGGGTAACCGATCTCCCGTTCGACCTCCTCCTGTAGCGCGTCGAACCGCTCGCGGGTCGCCTTGGGGGTCAGCTCGAGCTCCACCTCGTCGCCCGGCAGGGCAAGGCCGATGCCGGCGATGCGCGGGTGGAGATGCCGGGGCAGATCGGCGAGGGCCTTGGCGATGGCGCTCATGAATTGCGGATGGTTGGTGTCCTGCGCGGCGGCCGAGAACGGCAGCACCGCATGGGAGCGGATCGAGCCCACGAAGTCGACCAGCACGACCTCAACCTGCCGGTGGCCGACGCTAATGCCGACGGAATAGGCGCCCTCGGGGTTGAGCGAGATCGGCACTGTGGGCGGCCCGACGCGGCCGCGCTGGGCTTCGCCCTTGGCGATCAGCCCCTCCTGTTCGAGCGAGCGGACGATGACGGACACCGTCTGCGCCGACAGGCCGGTCCGCTCGCCGATCTCGAGACGGGTGATATCCTTGCTCTGGAGCAGCAGCGACAGCACGAGGCGCTCGTTGTAGCCGCGCACGCTGACGGCGTTGAGGCCGCTCGCGCGGTCCGCAATTCGCAGCGGGTTGGGCGGCGCAAAGCGCATGTCAGGCATGGTGCGTCCTCTCGCAATCGGTCGCGGGGGACACCCGTATGTCGCGTCTATCTCTCATCCGGCCACCCGATTGCTTCGATTTCCCGGGCCAGAGCACGGCCAAGCGACGCATGCGCCTGTCCGTTGATGTGGAATCCGTCGAGCGGATCGCAGGTCACGACCGAGCCCGCATCGAAGAAATGCACTTCGAGCGAATCGGCGATGATCTCGAATTCAAGCGCCAGCTGCCGCGACTTCTCCGGCGCGCCGGCGAAGATCGATCGCCATTCCTTGATGTCGTCCAGCATCGGCGGCGGAGACACGATCATGATCTCGGGCACGCTGCCGCCCGGGCCGGGCTTCAGCTCCTTGATGTCGTAGACGAGGCAGCCCATGGCCATGGCGACTTCCGAGGCCGGCTGGTTGAAGCGCGCCTTGAGGTCGTTGGTGCCCAGCATGATGATGACGAGATCGAGAACGGCATGGCTCTGGAGGCAAGGCCTGAGATAGGTACGCCCGTTCTTGTGGGCGCCCTCGATGGGATCGTCGCGCACCGTCGTGCGGCCGCTGAGGCCTTCCTCGATGACATGCCAGCCGTCGCCCAGCTCGCTTGCCATGATACCGGGCCACCGCTCGGCCGGGCCGTAGCGGTCAAGCGGTGTGCCGCCAGGCACTTGTCCATGCGTGTTGGAGTCGCCGTAGCACAAGACCGATCGCATGCTCCTCCCCGATCCAGCCAAGGTTCTGATTTGCAGAAATTATCGGACGAGAGTCGACCGTCCGTGTCCAGCGACCCTGCCATCCGGGGGAAAGATAGCGCAAGCAGCAAAGATAATCCATCACTCTGAATAATTATTGACAGCTCGCCGGATCGATGGTTGAACTGAGCCTGGGAGGAATGCCCCGAACCTTTTGCGCCGACCGGCTGCCATGGATCCATGGCGGCACCGCTGGACCTTTGTCTCCAGCGGCCATGCGCGCGGGTTGAGCAATGAACTGAAGCAGTGCCGGGCCCGCCCCGGCAGGTGCGGCGTTTGGCCATGGCCGAAGGCCGATGGGGAAGTCGTGACCCTGGTCACCAGGGTTCGTGGAGCTTGAGAAGGAGGATGGCTCAGTGAGACGGATTATCCAATCAATCGCAGCAGCAGTGATCGCGACCACCATGTGGTGCGCACCCTCGTTCGCCGACGACGCAGCGCTGCTCGACGGGGTTACCGCCCGAGGCGGCGACAATCCGACGGTCGAAGCGGGGAAATTCAAGAAGGATCCGCCCTGGGTCATCGGCATGAGCCATTTCGGCGTCAACGCGAACACCTGGACGGTGCAGGTTGCGCATGAGGCCGAGGCTGCCGCCGCCAAGGACAATCGCATCAGCAAATTCATCCTGCTCGACGCCGGCTTCGACCAGAAGAAGCAGGTCGCCGACATCGAGGACCTGATCGCCCAGAAGGTCGACGCCATCATCGTCCAGCCGGTCACCTCGACCTCGGCGGACGCCAGCATCGCCAAGGCCGTGGCGGCGGGCATTCCGGTCGTCGTGCACACCGGCCGCATCGAGAGCGACGCCTTCACCACCGAAATCCAGGGCGGCGCCGAGCATTTCGGCAAGGTGATGGGTGACTTCCTGGTCAAGGAGCTTGGTGGCAAGGGCAACATCTGGGTGCTGCGCGGGCTCGCCGGCCATCCAGAGGACACCAACCGCTACAACGGCCTGCTGCAGGCGCTGAAGGCAACCGACGTCAAGATCATCGCCGAGGAGCATGGCGACTGGCAGTACGACAAGGCCAAGAAGCTCTGCGAGACGCTCTACCTGAACAACCCGGAGGTCGACGGCATCTGGTCTTCCGGCGCCGACATGACGCGCGCCTGCGTCGACGTCTTCAAGCAGTTCGGCGCCAAGATCCCGCCGATCACCGGCGAGGGCAACAACGGCTTCTTCGGCCAGTGGATCGCAGACGGCTTCAAGTCGATCTCGGCTGAATACAGCCCGGCACAGGGCGCGGCCGGCATCCGCGCCGCCGTTGCCCTGCTGGAAGGCAAGGAGCTGAAGAAGCACTACGACTACAACCCGGCCGGCTGGGACATCGAGAAGGTCAAGAAATACTATCGCGACGATCTCTCGGCCAATGTCTGGTGGCCGTCGGACCTGCCCGAAGACAAGCTCAAGGAATTCTACGCCAAGAAGTAGAGGCGGCGCCATTATGGCGCGGGCGGCGACGACGTTGGCCCGCGCCACGGAACTCCCCTGAAAGCGGCGGTGCCTGTTTCGTGAAAACCCTTGTCGAAATGTCGGATATCCGTAAGGCCTTCGCCGGGACGGCGGCGCTGAAGGGCGTCTCGATCGCGCTTCAATCAGGCTCGGTCCATGCACTGATGGGCGAGAACGGCGCCGGCAAATCGACGCTGATGAAGATACTCGCCGGGGTCCACCAGCCGGATAGCGGCGCCATCCTGCGCGACGGGCGCCAGGTCGTCTTCCATAAGCCGAAGGATGCGCTGGAATCCGGCATCTCGACCGTGTTCCAGGAACTGTCGCTGCTGCCCAATTTGACGATCGCCGAGAACATGTTTCTCGGCCGCGAACCGACCACCGCTTTCGGTTGGGTCGACCATCGCCGCATGCGGCGCGAGGCGGGCAACGCGCTTGCCGAGCTTGGCCTCACGCTGGATCCCGGCACGCTGGTCTCGAAGCTCAGCATTGCCGAACGACAGTTCGTCGAGATCGCGCACGGCATCATGACCGATGCCAGCGTGTTCATCCTCGACGAGCCGACGGCGGCGCTCAATGCCGCGGATGTCGAGGTGTTGAACCACCACATCCGCAGGCTGAAGGATGAAGGCAAGGCGGTGGTCTACATTTCGCACCGCATGGACGAGATTTTCGCCATCTGCGACACCGTCACGGTTCTGAAGGACGGCGAACTCGTCGGCACCAGACCGCTCGCCGAGATGACGCCGGCCGCGCTGATCGCGATGATGGTCGGCCGCGAGCTGGCCGATCTCTTTCCCCAGCGCGGCGATGCCCCTGGCCCCGCCATGCTTTCGGTCGAGGATTTCCGCATCACCGAGCGCTCCAAACCGTTTTCGCTGGAGCTCAGCCGCGGCGAGATCGTCGCGCTGGCGGGCCTGGAAGGGCAGGGCCAGCAACGTTTCCTGCGCTCGCTGGTCGGTCAGTACCATCCCTTTGCCGGCCGTGTGACGATCAAGGGCAAGTCGCTGCCCTTGCCGGTGCCGCCGGGCGGCGGCGTGCGCCGGCTGCAGGCGATGGGCGTCGGCTTCGTTCCGGAGGATCGCAAGGAGGACGGGCTCTTCCTCGGCCTTTCCGTGGCGCACAACATTGCCGCCGCGCTCCATTCGAAACGGTCGGAACTGGCGCTGGCCGCCGGCTACCAGCGGCGGATCGCCGACACGATGTCGAGCCTCGCGGTGAAGGCGAGCGGCCCGGGCGCCGCCGTCGGCACGCTGTCCGGCGGCAACCAGCAGAAGGTGCTGCTCGGCCGCTACCTTGCCGCCGACATCGACATCCTGCTCGTCGAAGAGCCGACGCGCGGCGTCGACATCGGCGCAAAGTCCGAGATCTACCGGCTGCTGCGCGACTTTACGCGCAAAGGCGGCGCGGTGCTGGTGCTGTCGCGCGAGACGGTCGAGCTGATCGGGCTCTGCGATCGTATCTGCGTCGTCCACAACGACACGATCGTGAAGGAAATGCCGGCGGCCGACGCCACGGAGCACAACATCCTCGACGCCGCGCTCAGCGCCAACGGGGAGGCCAACGGGGCGGGAGGTGAGCGCCGATGACAGCCATCAGCAGACGCCTGACGGGCGCGAGAGGATCGCGGCAGGGCATGTGGATGCTGCCCTTGCTGATCGCGCTGGCCATCGCGCTTTGGCTCAGCCTCGAGACGGCGCAGTTCCTCAACGGGGAGAATCTGCTCAATCTGGTGCCGCAGGCGATGCCGCTCGTCATTACCGCGGTCGGCCAGATGTTCGTCATCCTGCTCGGCGGGCTCGACCTTTCGGTCGGATCGATGATCAGCTTCACGACGGCAGTGCTCGCCCTCGGCGGACCCGCCTGGGTGCTGATCCCGGCGGTGTTCGTGCTGGCCGCGCTGGTCGGCTTCACAAACGGCTTCATCATCACCCGCTTCAACGTGCATCCGATCATCGCGACGCTGTCGACGCAGTACATTCTGCTCGGGATCACGCGGGTGCTGCGGCCGGTTTCGGGCGGCACGGTGCCGGATATCGTCATCAGCGCCGTGGCCGGCTCCTTCCTCGGAGTACCCATGCCGGTATTCTGGGGGATATTCACCCTCCTTGTCGCCTGGAAGCTGCTCTACGGTTCCCGCTTCGGACTGCATCTTTTCGCGATCGGCGGCGGCGTGTCGTCCGGCGTGGAGGACGCGGCGCATAATTTCGGTATCGCCGACCGGCGCAACATCGTGCTGGCCTATGTGATCTGCGCCTGCTTCGCGGCGCTTGCTGGCATTTTCCTCGCCGGGCGCATCGTCTCGGGCGATCCGAATGTCGGACTGCTCTTCGAGCTCGACGCGATCACGGCCGTCGCCATCGGCGGCACCCAGCTTTCCGGCGGCATCGGCAGCCTGCACGGGACCGTCATCGGCGCGCTCGTCATGGCGCTGCTCGCCAACGGCATGAACCTGACGAACGTGTCGCCCTTCATCCAGACCACCATCAAGGGCGCGATCCTGCTTCTGGTGGTCGCCCTGCAGTCGCGCAAGAAGATGGGGTTGTAAGTGGCCGCTGCGCTCGCCAATCCCGTCATGCGCCGCGTGCTGCGCGTCCCGCCGGCCTACTACGTCTTTGCCGCGCTACTTGTGGTTCTGTGGATCGCGCGGCCGAACATGCTCAATCTCAACATCATGGGCATATTCGTGCGCCAGATCGTGCCGCTCGGCATATTGGTGCTCGGCCAGCTTCTGGTGATGCGGGTGCGAAGCATCGACCTGTCGGGCGGTGGCGTCATCCTGCTCATCAACTACACCATTTCGTCCGGCGTCTTTCCCGGCGCCTCCATGGCTTTCTTCATTGCCCTGGCGCTGGGCATCGGGCTGGCGGTCGGGTTCTTCAACGGCCTGATGGTCGGGGTGAGGCGGGTCTCGGCCGTCATCGTCACGCTCGCGGTCGGCATCGTTCTGGTCGGGGTCGTGCAGTACCTTTCGAGCGGCAAGCCGCCCGGCGATGTGCCCGGCATGTTCGCCGACATCTACAACACCAAGCTCGGCCCGGCGCCGACGCCGGTGATCTTCTGGGTGGCGGTTTCGGCGGCGCTGTCGCTGTTCCTGTCGCGCACGGTCTTCGGCCGCTACGTGATGTCGGTCGGCGAGAACGTGCAGGCGGCGCATTTCTCCGGCGTTCCGGTCGCCCGCACCGTGGTGCTTGCACACACGCTGGCGGGCCTGTTCGCCGGGATTGCCGCGCTGGTGCAGACGGCGTCGATCGCCGTCGGCAGCGTCAGGGTCGGGCTCGACCTGCCGATCATGGCGGTCGCAGCAACCATCCTCGGCGGCGTCGTCTTCGGGCGCGGGGAAGGCGGTGTCTGGGGACCTTTCTTCGGCGTGCTGTCGTTTGCGCTGCTGTTCGTCGTGATGACGACCTTCGGCGTCGACGAGCCCGGCAAGCTGATCGCGCAGGGCCTCATCATCCTGCTCGCGGCGATCTTCTACGGCATCAGGGGCAGGTCGAGCTGAGCCGGCAAGTTCGGAACGGCCAACAAGTTAATCGCATAGGGAAATGGATTGGAGACATGACCAAAAGATCGATCCTGTGTTTTGGAGATTCGCTGACCTGGGGCTGGATTCCGGTCATCGAGGGATCGCCGACGCATCGCTACGCCTATGAGGACCGCTGGACGGGCGTGATGGCCTCGCATCTGGGTGACGGGTACCATGTGATCGAGGAAGGTTTGAGCGCCCGCACCACCAGCCTCGACGATCCCAACGATCCGCGACTGAACGGCAGCGCCTATCTGCCCTCGGCCATCGCCAGCCACCTGCCGCTCGACCTCGTCATCGTCATGCTCGGCACCAATGACACCAAGTCGTTCTTCCGCCGCACGCCCTATGAGATCGCCAACGGCATGGCCAAGCTCGTCGGCCAGATACTCACCAGCGCCGGCGGCGTGGGCACACCCTATCCTGCGCCGCAGGCGCTGGTGGTCGCGCCGCCGCCGTTGACCCCGATGCCGCATCCCTTCTTCCAGGGCATGTTCGCCGGCGGCCATGAGAAGACGGCGGCGCTGGCGGCCGAATATCGCGCCATGGCCGATTTCGCGAAGGTCGATTTCCTCAATGCCGGGGATTTCATCACCACCGACGGCTGCGACGGCATCCACTTCACGCCTGAGAACAATCGCGATCTCGGCAAGGCGATAGCGGACAAGGTTCAGGAGATCTTCGCGCCTCAGCCCGATCGCAAGGTTGCCTGAGGTTCAAATATGACGGCGCATCGGCCCCCTCCAGATCGATGCGCCGATTGCGGGACCGGCGCGGCACCGCCGGCCCGCAATTTCGGTAAGCGGGCCGAGCGGGCCTCGTCCCGACCATGGAAACCACGATCGGTCCGATCCATGGAAAAATTGTTCGGGGAGACGCCTTCGAAAGGCGGATCGTTCCTTCTAAGGTGGGTCAGAGTCTATAAAAATTATAGACATTAGATCTGGCGTCGACTTGCCGAGAAAGTGCCACAGCATGGCCAACCCAACCGTTGTCGGTTTCTCCGGAAATTTCACCCGGCCGTCGAAGACGCGCGGCTTTGTCGAGCTGGTGATCAGGGACATCGCGGCCCGCAACAACCTGTCCGCGAGCACCTTTGACATCGAAGACGTTGGACCTTCACTCGGCAGCGCCAAATGGGCCCGCGATCTCGATCAGCAGGCCTTCGATATTCTCAACAGGGTCGTCAACGCCGATGTGCTGGTGGTCGGATCGCCGACCTACAAGGGCAGCTATACCGGTCTCTTCAAGCACTTCTTCGATCTGCTCGATCCGGCCTCGCTGAGGGGCAAGCCGGTGCTGCTGCTTGCAACCGGGGGCGGTGAGCGGCATGCGCTGATCGTCGAGCATCAACTGCGGCCGCTGTTCGGTTTCTTCGAGGCTCTCGCCTTGCCGACGGCAGTCTATGCGACGGACAAGGACTTCGCCGACGGCGTGCTGGTTTCCGAAGCGATCCGCAAGCGTGTCGCGCAGGCGGTCGACGATGCAGGCTATGCGCTCTCGCGCCGCGCCGCCGGCCACCGGATCGCGGCGGAATAGCCGAAGCAACCCGCGAGATTTCGACGGCACGCATCAGGATGGGCCATCGGCCGGGGACGCCGGCCCGTCATCGACCGCGCAAAGCGCGCGCAACGTCATCTACGCATTCGGCCATGGACATCAGGGGCGATCGGCGGGTCGGTCACCGGCAAGCTCGTCGTCGAGTTTGCCGCCGGGTTGCCGACGATGGTCGACCTGTCGCCATTCAGGGCCGACAGGTTCTAGCTCCCTGGGCAAATCTCTCGCTTGCGACCTGGATATGCCGCTTCACGCTTGGCCATCGATTTGCCGATTGGTGTAGCTGGAGACAGTTGCAGGGAAAAGACGTTCCATGACATCAGCCAATATTCTGATTTGCGACTTTGTCGGCCTCCGCTTCGGCGCCGACGGCAATCCCGACCATAGCGAGGTCAAGGCTCATATCGAAGCCAAGGGTGGCGTGTTCCACCAGACAGGAATTGGCAGCGCTGGCGCCCTCGATCCTGGCAGGCTGCATTTCTTCTACCTGCCGCAGTTGAGCACGCGGGAGGAATTGTTGGCCGAGGCTGGCGACGGCCGCTACGACGCCGTCATCGCTGCCGCGACCTTCATTCCGGCGGAGGCCAGGTTCCGCCTCGGCGGCGTGCGCATCGGAACCGGCACTGGCAATATGGGCTCTACCTCGTGGGGTGGGGGCAGCGGAGAGGGCGGCGAAGCGCCGCTCATGAACACGCCGGGCATCAACAGCCGCGCCACCGCGCAAATGGCCATGAAGGCGCTGCTGAAAGTCAGGCCGGATCTTCCCGTGGACAGGCTCAACACCCTGGTCGCCGGCGGGCAGTTCGACACGGGAAAAGACCTGCGGCATTACCCGACCGAAAAGCTCGAAGGCAAAAGACTGGCGGTGATCGGCTATGGCAACATCGGTCGGGAGTTCGCCAGGCTCGGCCAGGCCTTCGGCATGCGGGTCACAATCCATGCGCGGCCCCGTCACCGCAAATGGATCGAGCTTGAGGGCTTCGACTACGCCGCAAGCATGGAGGACGCGGCGCGTGGCGCGGACGCGCTTTCGGTCCATCTCGGCCTGGGTGCCTTCGATGCCGGCCAGAAAAAATACGCCAACGCCGGACTGATCGGAGACGAGCTGCTCTCCGCCCTCAACCCGGGCGCCGTGCTCATCAACTACGACCGCGGCGAACTGGTCGACGTTGCGGCGCTGGAGCGCGCGCTGGAGTCAGGGCGCATTTCCCATGCGGCGATCGACGCGGACCTGTTCAATGTCGGCGGCACACTTTCAGGGCCGATGCTGCCTTATCTCAAGCTGGTCGAGCGCCATGGCCAGCGTCTGGAGCTTCTGCCGCATGCCGCGGCCGACACTGATCATCCCTCCCGCGTCGCGGGCGCCAAGCAAGCGGTCGATCAGATCCACGCCGCCATCGTCGAGCATCGCGTCCACAATCTGAAAGGATCGCTGCCTTCGGGTTTTGTCGACATGGGAGCGAAAACCCCGCCGGGTATCGGCGGCATCGATCTCCGGCATCTGGCGACGCTGGCCGCCGATCGGGACGCGGCCGCCGACCTCGCCCGCTCAAGCGCTCTCGTTGCCGCGTTCTGGGAACGCGTCCTGGCCGCGTCCGAGCAGGAACGACCGGCGCTGATCGCTTCCGGAGGCGAAGCACTCGCCGAGGCCGCGAACCGTCTCTCCACACTTATACGCAGGCACCACCTTTCCGGGCCGTTCTCTTCAGGATCGCTCTGACGCTCACCATCGTGTGGGGGCTGGCACGCTTGCATCGCCTCGGCAAATCCTGGCGACGGAGCGGTCCGCGCCGCGCCGTCGGTGAAATCGACGTGTCGGATCCGCAGGAACTCGTCGTATCAGATTTCAGAAAGAGTGCGGCGAGCTGCTCGCCAAGCCTTTGAAAAACTTGGTGATCCCGACAGGAATCGAACCTGTGACCTACAGATTAGGAATCTGCCGCTCTATCCTACTGAGCTACGGGACCACGCGGCCCGACACATAGACGCTTCGGGCCGGTTCGCCAAGGGGCATGCTGACCTCCCATGGGCCGGATATCTTATCTCGGCCGGACCGAGCCGGCCAAGCCGTATGGCGGCGGGACACTCGCCGCCTTCGCCACGGCTGCTCAAGCGGCCAGCGCGGTCTCGGCCAGCTTCACCCAATAGCTCATGCCGTGCGGGATGACCTCGTCGTTGAAGTCGTAGGCCGGGTGATGCAGGCCGGCCGTGTCGCCATTGCCGATGAAGATAAAGGCGCCGGGGCGGGCTTCCAGCATATAGGAGAAATCCTCACCGCCCATCACCGGCTGGATGGCGCGGTGGACGTGGCTGTCGCCGGCGATGTTGGCCGCGATATCGCCGGCAAACACGGTTTCCTCGGCATGGTTGAAGGTGACGGGGTAGTTGGTGTCGTAGTCGACCTCGATGGTGGCGCCGAAGGCGGAGGCGAGCCCGGCGCAGAGCGCGCGGATGCGCTCTTCCGATTTCTTGGCCACTTCCTTCTTCAGCGTGCGCACTGTGCCGGCGATCTCGGCGCTTTCGGGAATGACGTTATAGGCGTCGCCGGCGTGGAACTTTGTCACCGACACCACCACGGCCTCGACCGGATCGGTGCTGCGCGAGGCGATGGTCTGCAGCGCGCCGACCAGCTGGCTGGCGATGACGATCGGGTCGATCGTGCCGTGCGGCATCGCGGCATGGCCGCCGCGGCCCTTGACGGTGATGGTGAACTCGGCTGTCGCGGCCATGATCGGACCGGGCTTGATGGCGAACTGGCCGACCGGCAGGCCCGGCATGTTGTGCATGCCGAACACTTTTTCGATGCCGAAGCGCTCCATCATGCCGTCCTTGACCATTTCGTTTCCGCCGCCGCCACCTTCCTCGGCCGGCTGGAAGATCACCGCCACGGTGCCGGCGAAATTGCGCGTTTCGGCGAGATATTTGGCGGCGCCCAAAAGCATCGCGGTATGGCCGTCATGGCCGCAGGCATGCATCTTGCCGCGCACGGTCGAGGCCCATGGCTTGCCGGTGATCTCGTCGATCGGCAGCGCGTCCATGTCGGCGCGCAGCCCGATGGTCGGGCCATCGCCGTTGCGGCCGCGGATGATGCCGACGACGCCGGTCTTGCCCAAACCAGTCACCACGTCGTCGCAGCCGAAGGCCTTCAGCTTTTCGGTGACGAAGCCGGCGGTCTGGAAGACGTCGAAATTCAGCTCCGGTGTCTGGTGCAGATGTCGTCGCCAGCCGGCAACTTCTTCCTGCATTTGCGCGGCGCGGTTCAGAATCGGCATGATCGTTCCATCTCTTGGTTGACTGGCGGCAATCGGTTCAGAGCCGCTGCTCAGCAATTGTGAATGTATGGCACTTTGCCATTTTGGCGTCACATAGGGTAAATAGCACGGCAACAATGCGGTCCGGGATCGAGGGTCGGGCCGAATTTGTGCTGGCGATGGGTAACGAAATCTTACGGACCCAGCGGCGATTACGGCAAGAGGCGATTTTCGGATTTGATCATGCGGCAAAGGCATTTCCTCAACCTGTTGCTGGCTGGCGCGCTGGCGCTTCCGGTGTTTGCCGGCGCTGCGCACGCCAATCCGGTGGTCCTATTCGATTTGAAGAGTGGCTCCATCCTGGAGCATCAGGACGCGTTCAAGCGCTGGTATCCGGCCTCGCTCAGCAAGCTGATGACGGCTTATGTCACCTTCCGCGCCATCCAGGCGGGCGAGGTGGCGCTCGATTCGCCGATCAAGGTGACGAAGCATTCGGCCGGCGAGCCGCCGAGCAAGATGGGCTTCAAACCGGGCTCGGTGATGCGGCTCGACAATGCGCTGAAGATGATGCTGGTCAAGTCGGCCAACGATATCGCCATGGCCGTCGGCGAGAATATAGGAGGGTCGCAGGCCGCCTTCGCCGACCGCATGAACGCAGAGGCGGCCCGGCTCGGTATGGTTGGAACGCATTTCGTCAACCCGAACGGGCTTTATTCGCCGGAACAATACACGACCGCGCGCGACCTTGCCGTTCTGGTGGCGGCGCTGCGCAATGATTTTCCGCAATATGCGCCCTGGTTCTCGATCGAGGGCCTTGCCGTCGGCAAGAAGGCCCTTCCGAACTATAATCTGCTGATCGGCCGCTATCCCGGCGCCGACGGCATGAAGACCGGTTTCGTCTGCTCTTCCGGATTCAACATGATCGGCTCGGCGACGCGCAACGGTCGCACGCTAGTCGCCGTGGTGCTCGGCGAGAAATCGGCAGTCAGCCGCGCCGAAGCGGCGGCAAAGCTGCTCGACCAGGGTTTCGATATGCCGGCGGCGGGTTCGACCACGCTGGCCGCACTCAAGCCCTATGGCGACACGCTGTCGCCCAACGACATGCATGACGAGATCTGCAAGAAGAAGCCGAAGGAGGAGCAGTCCGAGGCAGCCCCCGAGGTCGCCGCCAAGAACGCGCCGAAGTCGCCCTATCAGGTGAAACTCGACCATCCTACGCTGATCGCCGTCGGCTTGGGTGGCGCCACCGGACCAGCGCCGAAGGCCTTTGTCGACCAGGCCGATCCGAATTACGCCGATGTGCCGCTGCCGAGCTGGCGGCCCGACCGGCCGGCGCCGGCCGGCGTCGAGCCGTTGGCAACCGCCGCTGCCGGGGCGCAGGGCGACCAACCGGCCAAGACGGCGAACTGACCCCCGCTATGGGTAGCGGTTTTCCCATTCCCGTATCCGTGCTCACCGGCTTTCTCGGCGCCGGCAAGACGACGCTGCTCAACCGGCTGCTTAAGGATCCGGAGCTTGCCGACACGGCGGTGATCATCAACGAGTTCGGCGAGGTGGCGATCGATCATCTTCTGGTCGAGCAGGCGTCCGACGGCATCATCCAGCTTTCCGACGGTTGCCTCTGCTGCACGGTGCGCGGTGATCTGGTCGATACGCTCGCCGATCTCGTCGACCGGCTGCAGACCGGCCGTATCGCGAAATTGGCCCGCGTCGTTGTCGAGACGACGGGCCTGGCCGATCCGGCACCGGTGCTGCAGTCGATCATGGCGCATCCGGCGCTGGTGCAGGCCTTCCGGCTCGACGGCGTCATCACGCTGGTCGACGCCGTCAACGGCGAGGCGACGCTCGATGCCCATGTCGAGGCGGTCAAACAGGCCGCGGTGGCCGACCGTATCGTGTTGACCAAGACGGACCTTGCCGGCGCGGCCGGGATCAAGGCGTTGCGGGCGAGGCTCAGGCAGCTCAGTCCGGGCGCCGTCGTCCTCGATGTCAATGAGGCCGGTACGGGCGCCGCGGCGCTGTTCAACTGCGGCCTCTATGATCCTCAGACCAAGTCCGCCGACGTGCGGCGCTGGCTTGGCGAAGAGGCGGCGCATGATCAAGATCATTACCATGATCAAGATCATCACCATGATCAGGATCATCGCCATGATCATCGCCACGACCATCATCACCATGACGGCGACCATGATCATGGCCATCATCACCATGCGCATCGCCATGATACGCGCGTGCGCTCGCACTCGCTTGTCCATGACGGCCCGGTGCCATTCTCGGCGATCGAGATGTTCCTCGACCTCCTGCGCTCGACACATGGCGAGAAACTCTTGCGCATGAAGGGCGTCATCGAGCTCGCCGAGGATCCCTCGCGGCCGCTGGTCGTCCACGGCGTGCAGAAGATCCTGCATCCGCCGGCAAGACTGCCGGCCTGGCCCGACGGCCAGCGCGGCACCAGGCTGGTGCTGATCACGCTCGACATGCCGGAGGATTATATTCGGCGGCTGTTCGCCGCTCTCACCAACAAGCCGTCGATCGACACGCCGGACCGCGCGGCGCTGGAAGCCAATCCGCTGGCGATAGCCGGGTTATAAGCCGAAAAGGCGCCGGCTCAGGCCGCGTTGCCGCGCTCGACCAGGAAGCGGTGGCCGCCGGTGACCGCGGCCGTCTCGACCAATTGGTGACCGGCATCGGCGCAGAAGGCCGGGATATCGATGACCGCGAGCGGATCGGTGGTTTCCAGCCAAAGCCGGCTGCCGGGCCGCATCGCGGCCAGCCGCTTGCGGGCTTTCAGCACCGGCAGCGGACAATTCAGCCCTTTCAGGTCGTAGATGGCGGCCTTTTTTGCCAAGCTGAGGGCTCTCAGCCGCCGAACATGCCGAGCAGCTTCTTCTTCAGCTTCGACACGGTGCCTTGGTCGGCGTCGGCGGCCTGCTGCGTTTCCTGCGCGGGCGCTGCCTCGACGCCGGCGGTGACGACCGGCTGCTGCGCCGCCTGCTTGGCGGCTTCCTTTTCGGCCAGCGCCTGGGCTTTTGCCTGTTCCTTGGCGGCTTTGGCCGCCTCGATCGCCGCCAGGCGTTGCTCCTCGGCCTTGCGCCTGGCTTCCTTTTCCGCGTCGGCTGCGGCCATCTTGCGACCAAGCGGGGAATCGATGCGGCCCATGCGGGTCGTTTCGGTCACCGAACCGTCGGAATTCATCGACGGCGGGTCGATCGGCACGCGCTCGCCGCGGGCGCGGCGCTTCGACCAGTCCGAAACGATGCTGGCTTCCTTGACGCCGGCAATCGTCGGCTTCGGCGGCGGCGTGCTCGAGTTCACGGCTGAATTGAAGGCCGCGTCGTAGCTCTTCTCGTAATTGGCGAAGGCCGTCTTCAGCGAATCCGGCTGGGTCGTCGCGGGGCAGGGGCCGGTCGGATCAAAGGTGGTGCCTTCGGGCGCGACCTGGTTGAAGACGTAGCGTTTCTCGCAGACGTCGACCTTCGGCGGCACCTTGGTGATCTCGAAATTGTCGTAGCCGACCTTCAGCATCTTCCAGAAGTCGTAGTTCGGGTCGTTGCGGTAGCGCGCCATGTTGGCGGCGGTCATGCGGAAGGGGAAAGCCTGGATCTGAAACTCGGTCTGGCCGCCTTGGAAGGCATCGCGGCCGAAAGCATAGATCTGCTCGATCTGCGCATCGGTCATCGAATAACAGCCGGAAGACGAGCAGGCGCCGTGGACCATCAGGTTCTGGCCGGTGCGGCCATTGGCGCGGTCATAGGCATTGGGGAAGCCGATGTTGAAGGACAGATGGTAGTTCGAGCGCGGGTTCATCTGCGAGGGACGTACCGTGTAGAAGCCCTCCGGCGCCTGGCGGTCGCCCTCGGTGTATTTGGGACCGAGCTTGCCCGACCATTTGCAGATGTCGTAGCTGGCGACGAGATCGTAGCGGCCATTGGTCTTGGCCTTCCAGATCTCGAGCTTGCCTTCTTCCTTGAAGATGCGCGCCATCACCGAGGAGGTGCGGATCATGCCCTTGGCCCGCATGTCGGCAAGGATCTTGTCCGGCAACGGCTTGTTGGCCTCCGGCGCGAAATCCTTCATCGAGGAATCGTTGCAGCCGGCGACGCCGATGGCGGCGATCAGGACTCCGGTGCGGGCAAGCTTGGCAAACATCGATATGGCTACGTCTCTTCTCTCGGGCCGACGGCTCTCTGCATGGCCGGGCCCGCAGGCTGAACACCAGTGGACCGTAAGCCCGTTAACCTTGAAAATTCCTTACCGCAAGCCTTCGCCACAAATCCGGGCCAACCCCTCGCGATAATTCCATTGAGCCGAAAGCGGCGGCATTTTTGTGGCGGAATCGTGCCCTGCCGCCACTTTGCCGTGTGGTGGCCAAGGCAATTCCGGACGATCACACGTTGAGGGGGCCGGTTCTGACGGAACCAGGTAACGCTGCCACCCTGGTTATTGCCGCCACTATTGCCATGTCCATGGCGGCCCAAGGCCAACCACGGGATGATCGGTCATCCGCCTTAGAGGCTGCGGCCCATCGACAGGTACTTCTCGCGGCGCTGCTCGCGGAAATCGGTGTTGGCGCCGGCAAAGTCCTTCATCGTCCTGGCGATGAGGTCGCCGGTCGAGGCGATCACCGTTTCCGGCGCGCGCTGGGCGCCGCCCATCGGCTCGGGAATGATGGCGTCGATGATCTTCATCTCGAGAAGATCCTGCGCGGTGATCTTCATGTTGGTCGCCGCATCCTTGGAACGGGTGGTGTCGCGCCACAGGATCGAGGCGGCACCCTCGGGCGAGATCACCGAATAGATGGCATGTTCCAGCATGTAGACGCGGTTGGCGGTGGCAATCGCAATGGCGCCGCCGGAGCCGCCTTCGCCGATGACAATCGAGATCGAGGGCACTTTCAGTGCCAGGCAGGCCGAGGTCGAACGGGCGATCGCTTCGGCCTGGCCGCGCTCCTCGGCGCCGACGCCGGGATAGGCGCCGGCGGTGTCGACCAGCGTCAAAAGCGGGATATTGAAACGGTCGGCCAATTCCATCAGGCGCACCGCCTTGCGGTAGCCCTCGGGCCGCACCGAGCCGAAATTGTGCTTGATGCGGCTTGCCGTGTCCGAGCCCTTTTCCTGGCCGATCACCGCCACCGGCTCGCCGCGGAAGCGGGCGAAGCCGCCGACGATCGCCTGGTCGTCGCCGAAATTGCGGTCGCCGGCCAAGGGCGTGAAATCGGTGAACAGCGTCTTGATGTAATCGACGCAATGCGGGCGGTCGGGATGGCGCGCGACCTGTACCTTCTGCCAGGGCGTGAGCGCCTTGTAGAGGTCGCGCAATGCGTCGCGCGAACGCTTTTCCAGCCTGCTGATCTCTTCGGCGACATCGACCGCCTCGCCGTTCTCGGCAAGCTTCTTCAGCTCAAGGATCTTGAGCTCCAGATCCTGCACCGGCTTTTCGAAGTCGAGGTAGTTGTACATGCTTGGGTGGACCGGTCCGTCGGAAGGCAAATGGCTGGCGGAACCGCTGAAATGCCGGCCCCGGGCGGTGGAACGTCGCCCTCACATAGCGATATGAGGCCTAGTCGGCAAGCGGATGATGATCGTTGACCAGCCGCACCAGCCGCTCCTCCAGCACATGGGTGTAGATCTGCGTCGTCGAGATGTCGGCATGGCCTAGGAGTTGCTGGACGGCTCTGAGATCGGCGCCGTTCTGCAGGAGATGGCTGGCAAAAGCATGGCGAAGCACATGCGGCGAGATTTTTGCCGCGGCTATTCCCGACCGCGCGGCCAACCCCTTGAGATCGCGGGCGAAAACCTGCCGGGAGAGATGGCCGCTGTCGGAGGAGGCCGGAAACAGGAACGGGCTCTCGGCAAAGGCCGGCCGCTCGGCCCTTGCCGCGAGCCAGGCGCGCATGGCGGCGCGCGCCTTGGTCGAGAGCGGCACCATGCGCTCCTTGTCGCCCTTGCCGCGCACCATGAAGAAGCGGTCGTCGCGAAGCGCCACCGTGACCGGCAGCCCGACCAGTTCCGACACGCGCAGGCCCGTGGCGTAGAGCACCTCGACCAGCGCGTGCAGGCGCAACGCGGCCAGCCTGTCGCCGTCCGGTCCGGCTTCACCGGCTTCCAGGGCCGCGCGGTCGAGCAGGCGCCCGGTCTCGGCCTCGCTCATCGTCTTCGGCAGCGGCCGGCCCTTGCGCGGGCTGTCCAGCGTGCCGGTCGGGTCGTCGCCGCGCAGGCCTTCGGCATAGAGGAATTTGAAGAACTGGCGGATCGCCGACAGTTTGCGCGCCTGCGAGGTCGGCGCGAAGCCGCGCGCGGCAACGTCGTCGAGATAGGCGCGGATGTCGGCCGGTCCCGCGCCCGCCAGTCCGCCATTGATGGCTTCGGAGGCGTCTTCCAGGTCGCGGCGGTAGGAGGAAAGCGTATTCTCGGCCGCGCCGCGTTCGGCGCTCATCATCTCCAGAAAGGCTTCGATGCGGGCCGCGCTTTTCATCTGGCCGGGATCAATTCTTCTTCGGATTGAGCTTCTCGGCAGGAATTCGAATGCTCATTTCCGCCTTTTTCGGCTCCACGAACATCGCCAGCGCGAACATCGCGCCATAGGCAATGCCTGCAAGAACCGCCAGCGTCACGACGAAGCGAAACAAAGTCGGCATTAAAATTTTCGCCCGTCTTCTTGTTCTGCGTTTCCAAAGCCCTGTGCCCTTATGGGACGCCAATCCGGCCAATTCAAGGACGAAGGATTCGGCTCGATGCAGGTTTTGCCGGAAAAGCTCCTAAGCAGGCATTCGTGCGCAACCCCACGAATGCCTGCTTAGGGATTGTTGTTATTCGCAGGTTCTCTTCGCAAAACCGTGGGACACTTTTGCGGAACCTGCTTAGGGCCTTTGCCAGGCCGCGCTTGACGCAAACAGGCTTTTGATGTCGATACGGCGCAAAGAGGCCCCGATGAACGCTCTGCCACCAAATTCGACGGACGAAGGCCGCGCCGCGCTGATCGAAGCGCTCGGCAGCCGCTCAATCGTCTTCGTCGGGCTGATGGGCGCCGGCAAGACCGCGATCGGCCGCAAGGTGGCGGCGATGCTGTCGCTGCCCTTCATGGACAGCGACCAGGAGATCGAGAGCGTCTCGCGCATGACGGTGCCGGAGCTGTTCGAGCGCTATGGCGAACCGGAATTCCGCGCGCTGGAGCAGCGCGTTATCCTGCGCCTGCTGGAGAACGGACCGCAGGTGCTGTCGACCGGCGGCGGCGCCTTCATGAACGCGCAGACGCGCGAGGCGGTCGCGGCTTATGGCGTGTCTGTCTGGCTGGAGGCCGACCTCGACCTCTTGATGGAACGGGTTTCCAAGAAACAGAACCGGCCGCTCTTGAAGAATCCCGATCCGCGCGGCGTGCTGGAGCGGCTGATGGGCGAGCGTTACCCGGTCTACGCCACCGCGGACCTGACCGTGCCGACCCGTGACGACCGCAAGGAGATCATCGCCGGCGAAGTCGTCGCGGCGCTCTGCGCCCATCTCGGCGTCGATACGATCGCGACAGGCGCTACAAGCGCCACAACCGACGGGGTGCAGTCGTGAGCGATGCCGAACCGGTGAAGGTCGAGGTCGGGCTCGGCGACCGGGCCTATGACATATTGATCGGCTCCGGGCTGCTGGCACGCTCCGGCGAGGAGATCGCGCGCCGGCTTCCCGGCACGCGCGCGGCCATCGTCACCGACGAGAATGTCGCCGCCGCGCATCTCGACGCGCTGAAGGCGGGGTTGGACAAAGGCGGCATCCAGTCCGCCGTCATCACGCTGCCCGCCGGCGAAAAGACCAAGAGCTTTGCCCATCTCGAAGAGGTGGTCGACGGCGTGCTCGCGGCTAAACTCGAACGCCGCGACGTGGTCATCGCGCTCGGCGGCGGCGTCATCGGCGACCTGGCAGGCTTCGCTTCCGGCATCGTGCGGCGCGGCATGAATTTTGTGCAGGTCCCGACCTCGCTCCTGGCGCAGGTCGATTCCTCCGTAGGCGGCAAGACCGGCATCAACAGCACGCGTGGCAAGAACCTCGTCGGCGTCTTCCACCAGCCCAAGCTGGTGCTTGCCGACACCCAGGTGCTCGACACGCTGCCGATCCGCGAGTTCCGCGCCGGCTATGCCGAGCTTGCCAAATACGGGCTGATCGACCGCCCGGCCTTCTTCGCCTGGCTTGAACAGAACTGGGGGCAAGTCTTTGCCGGCGGCCCGGCGCGGGTCGACGCGATCGCCGAGGCCTGCCGCGCCAAGGCCGATGTCGTTGCCCGCGACGAGTTCGAGACCGGCGACCGCGCGCTGCTCAATCTCGGCCACACGTTCGGCCATGCGCTGGAAGCCGCCACGCGCTATGATGGCGCGCGCCTTGTCCATGGCGAGGGTGTGGCCATCGGCATGGCGCTGGCGCATCGCTTCTCGGCGCGTCTCAACCTGGCGAGCCCCGACGATGCTAGCCGTGTCGAAGCGCATCTTCGCGCCGTCGGCTTGCCCTGGCGCACGGCCGATATTCCGGGCGAGCTGCC
The DNA here is from genome assembly GCF_033977215.1 of Mesorhizobium humile. Taxonomy (NCBI): domain Bacteria; kingdom Pseudomonadati; phylum Pseudomonadota; class Alphaproteobacteria; order Hyphomicrobiales; family Phyllobacteriaceae; genus Mesorhizobium; species Mesorhizobium humile. The sequence goes on along the minus strand of NZ_JAVIIV010000010.1, from coordinate 126,848 downwards.
GGACGCCGAGGCGCTGCTCGGCTTCATCACCCAGGATAAGAAGGTTTCGCGCGGCGCGCTGACCTTCATCCTGACGCGCGGCATCGGCCAGGCCTTCATCGCCAAGGACGTGCCGGCGTCGGAAGTGCTTTCCTTCCTCAAGACGAGCCATCCCGAACGGTCCAAGAGGAGCCGTTCCGGAGGGCTCAAAGTGAGCCATCCCAGATGACCGACGCCGGCTGGATCGTCGCCGCCGTCCTCGCCGTCATCCTGCTTTCGGCGCTTCTGTTGCGCACCCGGTTGCTTGCCGCCTTCGGCTACGCGCTGCGGCCGATCGAACCGCCGCAGCGATCCGAGCGCAGCGGCAAGGATCAAGACAGCGGCGATCCCCGCCGCGATGGCGATGCTGTCCGCGCGGAGCGCAATCGGCTCGAGGGCCTCTTCGACCTCGAGGAGCTCGAAGTGTCGGATATCATGGTCCACCGCACCAATATGCGCTCGGTCAATGCCGACAATGCACCGGAGGCGGTGGTGCGCGAGATCCTGCAGAGCCCGCACACCCGCATGCCGTTGTGGAAGGACTCGCTCGACAACATCGTCGGCGTGCTGCACGCGAAAGACCTGCTCAGGGCCCTCAACGAGGTCGGCAACGATTTTTCGCGGATCGACGTCATGAAGATCGCCGCGAAGCCGTGGTTCGTGCCGGACACCACCACCTTGCAGGAACAGCTCAACGCCTTCCTGCGCCGCAAGGCGCATTTCGCCATCGTCGTCGACGAATATGGCGAGGTCGAAGGGCTGGTGACGCTGGAAGACATCATCGAGGAGATCGTCGGCGAGATCGCCGACGAGCACGATGTCGACATGCAGGGCGTGAAGAAGGAAGCCGACGGCTCCGTCGTCGTCGACGGCACGGTGCCGATCCGCGACCTGAACCGCGCGCTCGACTGGGACCTGCCCGACGAGGAGGCGACGACGATCGCCGGCCTCGTCATCCACGAGACGCAGTCGATCCCGGAGGAGAAGCAGGCCTTCACCTTCCACGGCAAGCGTTTCGTGGTCATGAAGCGCGACAAGAACCGCATTGCGCGGTTGAGGATACGGCCCGCCAGCGAAGGCTAGTGCGTTTCACCGTTTCATGGAAACGGCGAAACGCCCTATCTCCTTGTTTTGACGCAATTCCGGACGGAAAACCGCTCACACTTTTCCTGGAATTGCTCTAGGTGTGCTGATATTCAGGTGATGCCGGCCCGCGAACCGCGGTTTCCTGCGCTTCCAGTGCTCATTCGCGATCTCACAATTCCTTGGTCGAACGCTCGCTGAGCATCGCGCCGGTTCCGGCATCGATTGCCGCCAGGCTGACGTCATAGCCCCAAAGGTTGCGGATATGGCGCAGGGTCGCGTCGCGGCCCTGGGCCTCTAGCATGACGCCGTCCTTGACCTTGTGCTGGAGCCGCAGATGCCGGTCGCCCAGGAGGTCGACGTCGACCACCTGGATGTCGGGACGGCTGGCGCCGATATCGTAGCTTTGCGCGAGCGCCGACCGTATCCTGGCGTAGCCGCGTTCATTGTGGATCGAGGCCACCTCATAGTGCGGCTCGTCGGCGCCGTCGGCGAGCACGAAGAGCCGCCATTTGCGGATCAGCGTCGGGCTCAGATATTGGCGGATGAAGGATTCGTCGCGGTGGTTGGCCCAGGCGTCGAGCAGGGTGTCGCGCCAGTCGCCGCGGCCGGCGATGTCGGGAAACCAGTCGCGGTCCTCGGCGGTCGGCGCGGTCGAGATGCGCTGGATGTCCTGCATCATGTCGAGACCCAGCGCATAGGGATTGATGCCGGAAAAGCGCGGATCGTCATAGGCCGGCTGGAAGATGACGTTCGAGTGGTTACGCAGGATCTCGAGCATGGCGCCCTCGCCAATGCGGCCACGGTCGAACAGCGTGTTCATGAGCGTGTAATGCACGAAGGTGGCGCAACCTTCGTTCATCACCTGGGTTTGCCGTTGCGGGTAGAAATATTGCGCGATGACACGCACGATCCTGACGATCTCGCGCTGCCAGGGCTCGAGCACCAGGCTGTTCTTCTCGAGGAAATAGAGCAGGTTTTCCTCCGGCAGATTGAGCGATTTCTTCCGCTCGGCAAGGATTTCGTCCCCTGCTTCCAGCTTGCTCTTGCCCGGCGAGGGCGGCAGCGTTCGCCATAGATCGTTGAAGGAGCGTTCCTCGTATTCAAGGCGTTCGCGCAGCCCTTCGCGCTGTTGCTCCGATGACAGTTTCGGCGGCCGGCGGTAGCGGAACACGCCTTGCTCCATCAGCGCGTGCGCGGAATCCAGGATTGCCTCCACGGCGGCCAGGCCATGCCGTTCCTCGCATCGGGCTATGTAGCTCTTGGCGAAGTCCAGATAGCTCAGGATGCCGCCGGCATCCGTCCATTGCCGGAAGAGATGATTGTTCTTGAAGAAATGATTGTGCCCAAGCGCGGCATGCGCCGTCACCAAGGCCTGCAGGGCCATGGTGTTTTCTTCCATGAGGTAGACGATGCAGGGGTTGGAGTTGATGACAATCTCATAGGCCAAACCCCGCGCGCCCTTGCGGTAGAGAAGCTCGTCGTGGAGAAAACGTTTGCCGAACGACCAATGCCGGTACATCAGCGGCATGCCGATCGACGAATAGGCGTCGAGCATCTGCTCGGAGGAAATGATCTCCATCTGCACCGGGTAGATGTCGAGGCGAAGCTCCTCGCGGCCGATGGCTTCGATCTCGTCATAGACCCGGGACAGCTTGTTGAAATCCCAGTCGGACCCAGAAAACAGCAGTTCGGACTTGCGCGCCTGGCTGACCATTGCCGAGGCCCTCAAGCGGTCTTGCGCAGGTTGGGCTGCCTGGCGAAGAGCTCGCGGAAGACCGGGTATATGTCGGCCGGCGCGGCAATGCGCCTCATCTGGAAGTTCGGCCATTTGCCGTCGACGGCGTTGTAGGCGCGCCAGAGCGATGTGCCGTTCTCGGTCGAGCCGAAAATATGGCTTTCCCGCTCGTCGATGATCTCCACATAGGCGAAGTACTGGCAAAGTCGCATCAGCTTGCGGTCGAGCAGCTCTATGCAGCGCTCGGAGTCGGTGGCGAAATTGTCGCCATCGGAGGCCTGGGCGGCGTAGATGTTCCATTCAGAGGCCGGATATCGCTCTTCGATGATGCGATGCATCTCCTCGAGCGCCGTGGAAACGACGGTGCCGCCGCTTTGGGTGTGGTAGAAGAACGTGTGCTCGTCCACCTCCTTGGCCTCGTGGGTGTGGCGGATGAAGACGATCTCGGTGCGCTCGTATCGTCGCGTCAGGAACAGATGCAGCAGCACGAAGAAGCGTTTGGCCAGATCCTTCTCTCGCTCGCCCATCGATCCGGAGACGTCCATGAGGCAGAACATGACGGCACTGGCATTCGGCCGCGGCTGAGGGTCGAAGCGATTGAAGCGGATGTCGACCGGATCGACATAGGCAATCCGCCTGCGCCGGCGCTCCAGCCGGTCGAGCTCTTCGCGCAGAGCCTCGATGCGTTCGCGCGTCTTTACATTCAGCGGCCTGGATTCCAGCTCGGCGATCTGCCCGGCGATGGCGTCCACGTCAGCCTGCTTTGGACGCCTGAGCGCGATGCGGCGCCCGTGGCTGTTTCGCATCGTGCGCCCGACATTGATGTTGGTCGGCGCGCCGCTTGCCGCGAAGCCCGCCCGCTTCGGCTTGAAGCTGAGTATCTGCTTGAGACTGAGCTTGACCAGATCCGGCAGTTCGAGGTCCTCGAAGAAGAGGTCGAGCACTTCCTCGCGCGACAGCATGAAGCGGAAGTCGTCCTCGGATTCCGTGGTTCCCGGAGCCGAGCCGAAGCCTCCGCCGCCGCCAGGCTTGTCGATAAGATCGCCAGGGCTGAACGTCCGGTTGCCGGGCAGGATGTGCTGGCGCCGGCCGCTTTCCTTGTCGTCGCCGAAGGTCGGTTCGCCGATGCCCTTGCGCGGCATCGGCACGGCATGCTCGCGGTCGAGCTCGGCGATGCCGCCGGCGCGGACCTTGTCGCGGATGCTGCGCTTGAGCTCCTCGCGGGCGCGCCTGAGGAAGCGCTGGCGATTGCCAAGGCTCTTGTCCTTCGGGTTCAGGCGGCGGTCGATGAAGATCGGCATGGAACCGTCCCGGCTTTGCTCAGCCCGCCTTGTTCACGCGCATATACCAGTCGACCAGCCGGCGCACCTGCCGCTGGGTATAGCCGCGTTCCACCATGCGCTGCACGAATTCGTTGTGCCGCTTCTCCGTGACGCTGTCCTGCTTGGAGCCGAAGCTGATCACCGGCAGCAGGTCCTCGACCTGGCCGAACATGCGCTTCTCGATGACCTCGCGAAGCTTTTCGTAGCTCGTCCAGGACGGGTTGCGGCCATGGTTGCGCGCCCGGGCACGCAAGGTGAATTTGACCACTTCGTTGCGGAAGTCCTTGGGGTTGGCGATGCCGGCCGGCTTCTCCACCTGCGACAACTCCTTCTCCAGGACCTCGCGGTTGAGGATCTGGCCGGTATCGGGGTCCTTGTAGTCCTGATCCTCGATCCAGGCATCGGCATAGGCGATGTAGCGGTCGAAGAGGTTCTGACCGTACTCGCTGTAGGATTCCAGATAGGCCTTCTGGATCTCGTGACCGATGAACTCGGCATAGCGCGTCGCGAGTTCCGACTTGATGAATTCGAGATAGGCGGCCTCCGTTTCCTTCGGGAATTGCTCGCGCTTGATCGCCTCTTCGAGAATGTACATCAGGTGCACGGGATCGGCCGCCACCTCCTTGGTGTCGTAGTTGAACGTCTGCGACAGGATCTTGAAGGCGAAGCGCGTGCTGACCCCGGTCATACCCTCGTCGACGCCGGCGGCATCGCGATATTCCTGGACCGACTTGGCCTTCGGGTCGACCTCCTTGAGGTTCTCGCCGTCATAGGCGCGCATCTTGGTGTAGAGCGGCGAGTTCTCGTGCTCGGCAAGGCGGGTCGAGACGGTGAAGCGGCTGAGAATGTCCAGCACCTCCGGCGCGCAGGGGCTGTTTGCCAGTTCGCTTTCGCGCACCAGCTTCTCGTAGATCTGCCTTTCCTCGGTGATGCGCAGGCAATACGGAACCTTGACCACGAGGATGCGGTCGAGGAAGGCCTCATTGTTCTTGTTGTTCTTGAATTGCTGCCATTCCGATTCATTCGAATGGGCAACGACGATGCCCTGATAGGGGAAGGCACCGAAATTCTCGGTGCCGTTGTAGCTGCCTTCCTGGGTTGCCGTCAGCAATGGGTGCAGCACCTTGATGGGCGCCTTGAACATCTCGACGAATTCGAGCAGCCCTTGCGTGGTCCGGTTCAGGCCGCCGCTGTAGGAGTAGGCGTCCGGGTCGGACTGGCTGAAATGCTCCAACTGCCTGATGTCGACCTTGCCGACCAGCGCCGAGACGTCCTGATTGTTCTCGTCGCCGGGCTCGGTCTTGGCGATGGCGATCTGGCGCAGCCGCGACGGCATCAGCTTGACGACGCTGAATTTGGAGATGTCGCCCGACAGTTCGTCGAGGCGCTTGGCCGCCCAGGGCGAAATCAGCCCGTTCAGGCGGCGGCGGGCGATGCCGTATTTATCCTCCAGCAGATCGCTCATGCGGTCGGGATGGAAAAGGCCAAGCGGCGATTCGAAGACCGGGCTGATCTTGTTGCCGACCTTGAGCGTGTAGATCGGGCGTTCCTCCATCAGCTTCTTCAGCCGTTCGGCCAGCGAGGACTTGCCGCCGCCGACCGGTCCCAGGAGATAGAGGATCTGCTTGCGCTCCTCGAGGCCCTGCGAGGCGTAGCGGAAATATCCGGCGATGCGCTCGATCGTGTCCTCCATTCCGTAGAAGTCGGAAAAGGAGGGGTAGACCTTGACGGTGCGGTTGGAGAAAATGCGGCCGAGCCGCTCGTCCTTGCTGGTGTCAATCAGGTTCGGCTCGCCGATTGCCGCAACCATGCGTTCGGGCGCCGAGGCATACATGGATTTGTCCTCGCGGCAGGCAAGCAGATATTGCTGGAGACTGATCTCTTCCTGGGCCGCGTTGGAATAAATCTCCGAAAACAGGTCGAAGACGTCTGATTGATTCTCGCGCATGATGCTTGCCTCGGAGCCGACCGGCAGCCAATCGGCTCATCGCTCCATCAACTGCCGGAAAGCAATGTGGTTCCCTTCTCGTGAAGGGAGAGCGCACCGCACTCCGACATCGGCCCTCGGGACGCCCGATTCGGCCGAAAATGCTCACCTGATAAGATACGTGGTGATTGCTGGCGGAGCGTCAAGGAGCGGATTTGTTTTCGCACCGAAAGTTGTCATTTTTGGTCCGTAAATGAGCTGCGTGGCGAGCGTCCGCGCGCTGTCGCCGCAACTTGGCCGGAGATGACGATGATCGATCGACGCAGCCTCATTGCGGCATCGCTGGCGGCACTGTTGCCGCCAGGTGCTTCGGCCGCCGGGCGTCCGGGCCAGCCGGAACCGCAAACCCTCGATTACGGTCCGGCCAAGCTCGATGTCTATGCAGTCGACGGCGCGAACAAGCTGCCGGTGGTGTTTTTCGTCCATGGCGGCGCCTGGCGGTTCGGCAAGCGCAGCCAGGTCGGCGCCAAGCCGGACTTCCTGCTCGCCAATGGCTTCGTCTTCGTCTCGATCGATTACCGCATGCTGCCGGAAGCCGATGTCGCTACCCAGGCCGGCGACGTCGAAAAGGCCTACGCCTATGTGCGCGCCAACATCGCGCGGCATGGCGGCGATCCGGATCGCATCGTCGGCATGGGCCATTCGGCCGGCTGCCATCTGATTGCGCTGACCGGCATGCGCGGCGGACTGCCCGGTGTCGCCGCGCTGATCCTCGACGACACCAGAGCCTATGATCTTGCGGCGTTATCCAGGAATGGCGGCATGGTTCGGGCCTATGCGCGTGTCTTCTCCGACCCGGCGCAATGGGCGGCGCTATCGCCGTCGAGCTATGTCGACGGCAAGAAACATCCGCCGACTTTCATCGCCTATTCGCGGGCATCCGGGCGAGGCGAAGAATCGAAAGCGTTCGCGGAACGCCTGCGTGCCACCGGCACCAAGGTCACGCTGTTCGACGGCAGCGCCTATACGCACATGTCGATCAATGGCGATTTCGGCAAGGACGGAGACGCCTTGACCGCGGCGGCGCTGGCGTTTCTCAAGGCGACCGTCGGCTGAACGCTTACCAGCGCGTCTTCTCGCCAGGCGCCGCCGGCTCGATCGCCAGCGCATGAACGCCGGCTTTCAATTCGTCCGCGAGCAGTTCGTTGACGGCGCGGTGGCGCTCGATGCGGCCCATGCCGGCAAAGTTCGGCGAAACGATGCGGACGCGGAAATGCGTCTCGCCGGTGCCGGCGAACGTCGCATGATGGCCGGACTCGACGTGATGATGGCCGGCGTGAAGGTGGCTTTCGTTGATGACGGCGAGCCTTTCGGGCGAAAACGCCGCTTTCAGCTTGTTTTCCATCGTCGACTGTATGGACATCCTGGCTTCCCTTCACCACATCTGCGGCACAGCCGCAAAATCCATCTTTTTGACCGCTTTTAAGCCGCGATTCAGCGGTTAGGGCGATCATCGGCGAAATGTCAATTCTTGTTTCGCACGTGCGAACAGCCCATAAATGGGTGAGATGAAAGCGTATCCCAAATATTTCGAGAAAATTCGTATCCGGCCAGAGAAGGACGCCGAGCTGAAGTCGCGCGCGCCGGTTTGCCAGTGGGACGGCTGCAACGAGGCCGGCACGCATCGCGCGCCGGTCGGGCGCCTCAAGGAAGGCGAATATTTCCACTTCTGCTTCGAGCATGTGCGCGAATACAACAAGGGCTTCAACTATTTCTCAGGCGTGACGGACAGCGAGATCGCCCGCTTCCAGAAAGAGGCGCTGACCGGGCACAGGCCGACATGGCGCATGGGCGCCAATGGCGGCGGGACGCGCTCGGCGCCGGATTTCGCGCAGCAGCGTTCGGGGCGCGCCGGCTACTACAACCGCATGCGCGATCCTTTCAACCTGTTCGGTGCCGGAGCGCGCGAGCCGCGCGAGCGCAAGGCAAAGCCGCTTGAGGCCAAGGCGCTGGAAACGCTTGGCCTTGATACAAAGGCGACTGGTCAGGACATCAAGGCGCGTTATAAGGAACTCGTTAAGCGCCACCATCCGGATGCGAATGGCGGCGACAGAGGTTCGGAAGACCGGTTCCGCGATGTGCTGCAGGCCTATCGCGTGCTCAAGCAAGCGGGATTGTGCTGAGCGGCCCTACGGTCCCGTGTCGTTTTCCAACTTTCATAAGGTTGGAAAAGGCTCTAAGACCGCCCCCGGACAAAATCGATTGCCGGCGAAACGCGGCGTTTCGCCCGTGGAGACGTTGATAGTGATGAACAAGGTCGATCGCGACATCGCCAACCTGCCCGACACGACAGTGTCGGTGAAGGAGAAATTCGGTTTCGATTCCAAGATGATCGTGCCTGCCTATTCGGCGGCGACCGAGCATGTGCCGGACATCGACCCGGATTATCTGTTCGACAAGGCGACGACATTGGCGATCCTCGCCGGCTTTGCCTACAACCGCCGCGTCATGGTGTCGGGCTATCACGGCACCGGCAAGTCGACGCATATCGAGCAGGTGGCGGCGCGGCTCAACTGGCCCTGCGTGCGCGTCAACCTCGACAGCCATGTCAGTCGTATCGACCTCGTCGGCAAGGACGCCATCGTCGTCAAGGAAGGCCTGCAGATCACCGAATTCCGCGACGGCATCCTGCCCTGGGCCTACCAGCACAATGTCGCGCTCTGCTTCGACGAGTATGACGCCGGCCGCCCGGACGTAATGTTCGTCATCCAGCGCGTGCTGGAATCATCGGGCCGGCTGACGCTGCTCGACCAGAGCCGCGTCATCCGCCCGCATCCGGCGTTCCGGCTGTTCGCCACCGCCAACACGGTCGGCCTCGGCGACACCACCGGCCTCTATCACGGCACGCAGCAGATCAACCAGGCGCAGATGGATCGCTGGTCGATCGTCACCACGCTCAACTACCTGCCGCACGACAATGAAGTGAACATCGTGCTGGCCAAGGCCAAGCACTATCGCGACAGCAAGGGCAAGGACATCGTCAACAAGATGGTGCGCGTCGCCGACATGACGCGCTCGGCCTTCATCAATGGCGACCTGTCGACCGTGATGAGCCCGCGTACCGTCATCACCTGGGCCGAAAACGCCGAGATCTTCGGCGATATCGGCATGGCGTTCCGGCTGACCTTCCTCAACAAGTGCGACGAGCTGGAGCGTTCGGTGGTGGCCGAGTTCTACCAGCGCGCCTTCGGCGAGGATCTGCCGGAGAGCGCCGCCAACGTGGTGCTGGGCTAGGCGCGCAGCCGAAAGGCCTCCAACCTTTCAGCATGAATCGCGCAGGGAATGATCATGGCGGGTCCGGGCGACAACACGCGCAACAAGCCGAAGACGGGTTCTGAAGCCGACAGCTTCAAGCGCGCCGTCACCGTGTGCATGCGCGCCGTCGCCGGCGACAAGGACCTCGAGGTCGGTTTCGCCAAGGACCGGCCGGCTCTGGCGGGCAACCGCGCGCGCCTGCCGGAATTGCCAAAAAAGGCCTCGCGCAACGACATCGCGATCACGCGCGGCCTGGGCGACTCGATGGCGCTGAAGCGCGCCTGCCACGATCAGCGCATCCACAACAAGCTGGCGCCGGAAGGCAAGCTGGCGCGATCCATCTTCGATGCCGTCGAGCAGGCGCGCGTCGAAGCGATCGGCAGCCGCGCCATGCAGGGCGTGGCCGACAATATCGGCTCGATGCTCGAGGACAAATACACCAAGGCCAACCTTGTCGACGTCAGGGACAAGGCGGACGCGCCGCTTGAGGAAGCGATAGCGCTGATCGTGCGCGAGAAGCTCACCGGCCGCGCGATCCCGAAGAGCGCCGAGCGGCTGGTCGATCTATGGCGCCCCTGGGTCGAGGAGAAGGCGAGCGGCGACCTCGACGGTCTGTCGGCCAAGCTCGAGGACCAGCAGGCCTTTGCCCGCGTCGTGCGCGACATGCTGGTTTCCATGGAAATGGCCGAGGAGCTCGGCGACGACCAGGAAACCGACGACTCGGAGGAAAACGAAGAGAACGAGCAGCAGGGCGAGGACCAGAGCGAGGAGGGCGGCGAGGAGGATTCAGGCTCCGAGCAGTCGCAGTCGGAAGATGCCGAAGCTTCCGCCGACGACGAAGAGTCGGCCGAGACCGAAGCGACCGACGCCACGTCCGATGACCTTTCCGACGAGGACGATTCCGACGCCGAGACGCCGGGCGAGGCCAAGCGCAACGACAATCCGTTCCTCAACCTGCCGAAAGAGATCGACTACAAGGTGTTCACCACCGCCTTCGACGAGACGGTGGGCGCCGAGGACCTTTGCGAGGAAGAGGAGCTCGACCGGCTGCGCGCCTTCCTCGACAAGCAGCTCGCCAACCTTTCCGGCGTCGTCGGACGGCTCGCCAACCGGCTGCAGCGCCGGCTGATGGCGCAGCAGAACCGCTCCTGGGATTTCGACCTCGAGGAAGGCTATCTCGATCCGGCCCGGCTGGTGCGCGTCGTCATCGATCCGATGCAGCCGCTGTCCTTCAAGCAGGAGCGCGACACCAAGTTCCGCGACACGGTGGTGTCGCTGGTGCTCGACAATTCGGGCTCGATGCGCGGCCGGCCGATCACCGTCGCCGCGACCTGCGCCGACATCCTGGCGCGCACGCTGGAGCGTTGCGGCGTTTCGGTGGAAATCCTCGGCTTCACGACGCGGGCGTGGAAAGGCGGGCAGGCGCGCGAGAAATGGCTGAAGGACGGCAAGCCGCCTAACCCCGGCCGGCTCAACGACCTGCGCCACATCATCTACAAATCCGCCGACCATCCGTGGCGGCGCGCGCGACGCAATCTCGGGCTGATGATGCGCGAGGGCCTGCTCAAGGAAAACATCGACGGCGAGGCACTGCTTTGGGCACATAGCCGCCTGATCGGCCGGCCCGAGCAGCGCAAGATCCTGATGATGATCTCGGACGGCGCGCCGGTCGACGATTCCACGCTCTCGGTCAATCCGGGCAATTATCTGGAGCGGCATCTGCGGGCGGTGATCGAGCTGATCGAGACGCGCTCGCCGGTCGAGCTTTTGGCGATCGGCATCGGCCACGACGTCACGCGCTATTATCGCCGCGCCGTCACCATCGTCGATGCCGAGGAACTGGCCGGCGCCATGACCGAGCAGCTCGCCTCGCTGTTCGGCGAGGAGAGCGCGCGCGACACGCGGCGCGGTGGATTGCGGCGCGCCGGATGATTTTTTCGGGGTGGCGCGCGCGGCGGACGCTTTTCGCCTGCGTGCTGGCCTGCGCCTCGCCTGCCATCGCCGTCGCGGGAGTTGCTGTCGAGACGGTCGAGATTTCGGCGCGGCCGATCCGTCAGTTCCATGTCGGCCACGACGAGACGCGCTTCGGGCCGCTCGAATTCGTCGGTGGACTGGAGATGACGTCGCCGGCGCGCGATTTCGGCGCGCTGTCGGCGTTTCGTTTCCTGAAGCCGGGCAGCGACTTCATCGGCGTCGCCGACACCGGTTTCTGGTTCTTCGGCGCGATCACGCATGGCGCCGACAAGCGCCCGTCGGGCGTTTCCAATTTCCGCATGCAGCAGATGGTCGATGCTTCGGGCCAGCCAATCGACCGGAAGTGGGAGGTCGACGCGGAAGGGCTCGCGGTCAAGGACGGCATCGCCACCGTCGGCTTCGAGCGCTACCAGCGTGTCGCCCAGTTCAAAATCGATCCCGGCAATATGAAAGCGCCGGTACGGCAGCTCGACTACCTGGTTCCCGCCAAGGAGCTGCGCCAGAATCGCGGCTTCGAGACCGTCACTCACGCCAACCCTTATGGGCAGCATGCGGGAGGCCTGGTGGTTGTCTCGGAGAGGAGCCTCGACGAGGCCGGCAACGTCTACGCCGCCATCATCGAGGGGCCGCACAAGGGCATCTTCACCGTCAGGCGCGACGGCGAATTCGACATAACCGACGGCACCTTCCTGCCGGACGGCGACCTGCTGCTCCTGGAGCGCAGCTTCTCGCTCGCGCGCGGGGCGAAGATGCGGCTGCGGCGCATCTATGGCGAAAGCGTCGAGAAGGGCGCGGTCGCCGACGGGCCGGTGCTGATGGAGGCCGACATGGGCTACCAGATCGACAATATGGAAGGGCTCGACGTCTGGACCCGCGACGACGGCGCGCTGATGGTGTCGCTGATATCCGACGACAACCATTCGATCCTGCAGCGCAACCTTTATCTGGAATTCATCCTGCACCAGGACTGAAGACGGCTGGTCGGCACGGTTTCAGCTGCGCCGCCGGCCGAGAGACTACCGGCCGACGTGGCGGACTTCGTTCATCACGAAATTGGCCGCGCGCTTGCTCCGGTTGCGGATCTTGAGTGTCGCGGTGTTGTCCACGAAATAGGTGTGGAGAATGCTGTCGCGGGTGCGGACCTCCGGCCCGACGGTGTCGACCGCGTGCCAGGTGTCGGTGCCGACCGCAAAGGCATAGCCGGTGTTCGGGGAAAACGACATCCGGTGCGAATTCTCGAAACGCCCGTCCGGCTTGCGCTCGGCGAAGCGGGTGCCGACGTGGTTGATCGAGTCGTCCTCCGGCAGGTAGAACTGGACTGTGATGCCCTTCCATTCCGTGTCGGTGTGGAAGCCGATCTTGTAGCCCGCCACGTCGCGCGTCAGCATCGGCACCGGATACATGCCGACTTTCATGAAATCCGATCCGAACCGGCGCTCCAGGCCCGGGGCAAGGCGGCGCATGAACGCGTCCTTCAGTTGCGGCGCATGCAGTGCCTTTCCGACCAGAGACCAGACGGCCCGTTTCTCGTCTGGCAGGTGACGGATGTATTCCGGGTAGAGGTCGATCTTGATCCGCGTCGCGGTGCCGTCGGCTTGAATGTTGACGTTGTTGCGTCCCTTGAGCGCGCGATATTCGCGCGCCTCGGGCATGGCGGCGCGCATGCGCAGGTAGAGGTCCGCCGGAAAGACATCCGTCATCTCAAGATGCCAGAAAGGCTTTTCCACAAACGTGGCGCGGTCCACGGCCTCGACCATGTGGGAGACAACATGCTGCAGCGTTTGTTTCGCCGATGCTGGCGCCACCGCGCCGCCTATGGCCGACATGGATACCCTTTCCCCAATCTCAAGAACCCCGAATCCAAATTTCTTGAATAGATATATTGCTGACCGCGCGGAATGCTAACCAAAGCACAGGCTGGATTGCAACGATCCACCAGGCTGATTTCGATCGCGGTTCTTTGAATCAACGAGTGACGTTGCATCGGCGCAAAGCAAGCGCGTTGCGTGGAGCGCAGCCGACGATGCTGATATGGCCGCAGGCCGATATTCAACGGACCTTGTAGATCTCGATCGGTTTTCCCGCGGTGGACTGGTCCAGCTCGAGCCACTTCGGCAGGTCGCCCCGCAGCAACGCCGCGGCAAGGCCGTTCGGCGCATCCAGGCCCAGCGATATTTCTTCCGTGTTGCCGCGGCAGATCGCGACCAGCCCCACATGCTCGCGCTCGATGACGGCGCGGGCGGCGTCCGGCGTTCCAATGAAGGCGTCGAGCATGGCAAGGTTGCCGCCGACATTGCGGTGGTAAGGGCCGGCCAGCGCGCGGTGGCCGGTGAACATCAATATTCCCGAGCCGAGATTGGACGAGGCAAGCACCGTCGTCGCCGGCATCGCGGCAAGATCGTGGAAGTCGCCCGGCTTGCCGCAGGTCACGGCATGGTCGGGATCGGAATTGATCCGCTGCGGCGCTTTCTGGACCACGGACTGCGCCGCCGCCGCGACCCCGGCCCAGGTCGCGTTGAGCGAGACCAGCCACGCCATGACGATGCCGGTCGAGAGGCGCCACGAGGGCGCGGCGTCCGCCCGCAGCCGGATTTTCGCGATCCAGGCCGAGAGCGGCAATACGGCGAAGGCGACGGAGAAAGTCGAGCCGCGCACCTGCCAGAGGCTGACGCCGAAGGCGACGACAAGCAGGATGGCGGCGAGAATTTCCTCGCGGCGCAGGCGGAGGCTTCGCAGTTGAAAGCCGATCAGCAGGATAGCGATGAAGGGCGTCACATAGCGCGCCGCCATCAGCTTCGGCTGGTGGATGGCGACGCTCCAGAAGGGCTGCGCTTCGACCACGTCGGCCAGCCAGTAGGTGCGGATGCGCTCGTCCATGCCCGCATAGGGCGACGCCAGGCATTGCGGGAAGAACAGCATCACGGCGGCCGCGACCACCGCCGCCAGCGCCAACATGGAGACCAGCCGCACCCGGACTGTCGACGCGGCCAATGCAGCGGCGATCGCGAGGCCGAAGCCGGACAGCGCTGCCACCGCGAACTGGAAGGACGAGAAGGCGTCGCATTGGGCCGTGCCCCAGTCGGCTGGCCGGATGGTCGCCACGAAGACCAGCAAGGCGATGCCGGCAAATCCGAGGCCGAAGCCTCGTGCGGTGATCCGCTCCCTGTCGTCGAGGACGAACAGGACGGCAGTACAAATGCCGAGCACCGCCACATAGGGAGCAGTCTCCATGCCGACAGCCAGCGTCAGGCCGGCGCAGATGCCCGACAGAAGGGCAGCGGGCCGCCAGGAGGGCGCTTCCATCAAGAGCCAGAGGCTGGCCGCCGTCAGCAACAGCTGGACATTGTGGTGGTCGATCACGCCCGGGCTATAGATCACCAGGAAGAAAAGCCCTGCCGTCGACAGGATGACCGCCGGCATCGCGACATTCGCGCCGGCGAAGCGCTGCGAGGCGCGCATCAGCACGAATATGGTCAGCCCGTAGAGCAAGGTCGGCCAGATGATCTGCGCGGCGCGTTCGGCGGTCGCGGGGCCGGCGCCGAGCGCATCGAAGGCCATGATGATCAGCGCGAGCGGCGTGTCCACCAGCCGCGACCAATGCATGACGAAGCCGCCCGAGGCGCCCATCCGGTATTGATGGAGATCGAACCAGCTTTGGCCGCCGAGCAGGTCGCGGACCTCGACCAGCCGCAGCATGCTGTCATTGTCGGCGCCATAGTTGGCAAGGGTGGGGAAGCCGGACACCGCGTTGATCGTCAGCACCACCAGCGTGGCGCACAACGCAAGCAGGAGATTGTTTTTCCAACCGGTGCCTTGCACGGTCATACTGGTCGCAATGCCCTGGAGAGTTTTCGCGATCCTGCATCATCGGGCGTAACAAAGCGTAAAGCGGCAGAGGCAATCCGGATTACGGCGTCCTGGTTGCAACCCAGATCACGTGACGGGCGCCGCGCTTGCCGTTGGCCCGCGTGTTGATCTCCTCGACCGCGAAACCGGCCTGCGTCAGGCGCCGGGTGAAGCGGCTGTCCGGCCCCTGCGACCAGACCGCCAGAACGCCACCGGGCTTCAAGGCGGCATGGGTGGCCGCCAGCCCGGCCGCGTCATAGAGCGTATCATTGCCCTTGTAGACGATGCCTTCGGGGCCGTTGTCGACGTCGAGCAGGATGGCGTCCCAGATAGCCTTCTCCGCCCTTATCAACTGACCGACATCGACTTCCTGAATGGTGACGCGCGGATCGTCGAGACAGCCGTCGAAGATTTTCGCCATCGGGCCGCGCGCCCAGGCGACGACCGCGGGAACCAGTTCGGCGACGGTGACGGTTGCGTCCTCGTCAAGCGCGGCGAGGGCGGCGCGCAAGGTGAAACCCATGCCGAGCCCGCCGATGAGGATATCTGGCTGGTTGCGCCCGGCGATCCGCTCGCAGGAAAACCTGGCGAGCGCTTCCTCGGAGCCGCTGAGGCGGCTGTTCATCAGCTCGTTGGTGCCGAGCATGATCGAGAATTCATCGCCGCGCCGCTTCAGGCGAAGTTCCTGGCCGCCATCAGGCGTGCGGGCGGAATCAACCTGAATCCAGGGGATCACGGCCTGATTCCACTTTTTGGGATCATGCTCTCATTTTTTGTTTGGGGCATAATCTTTACCAAAAACCGGGTCCCACTTTTTGGGATCATGCTCCGACCGCGACGGCCGGCTGGCTCCAGCGCGCGGCGAGCAGCCGGTAGGGGATCAGCGCCACGACGGCGATGATCAGCTTGACCGAAAGGTCGCCAAGCGCCCAGGACACCCAGCGCATCGTCTCGACCGGCAGCACGCCCACCAGCGGCGCGGTCTCCAGCGCGAAGCTGTCGTTGGGGCCGGCAAAGGCGAAGGCGGCGGAGAAGGCGATGCCGAAGAAGACGATCGTGTCGAACACCGAGCCGACCAGCGTGCCGATGATCGGCGCGCGCCACCAGCTCTGCCGGCGCAGCCGGTTGAAGACGGTGACGTCGAGCAATTGCGCGGCGAGGAAGGCGGCGCCCGAAGCGGCGGCGATGCGCACCAATCTGTCGGCGGCGGTCTCGAATTCGATCAGCCCGTGGCGGAACAGGAAGGGCGGGATCAGGATCGAGCAGGTCACCGCCGTCATAAAGCCGACGAACACCACCTTGCGCGCCACGGCCGGGCCGTAGCGGCGGTTGGCGAGGTCGGTGACCAAGAAGGAGAAGGGATAGGTGAAGGCGCCCCAGGTCAGCACGTCGGCCAGCGCCAGGCCGCCGACCTGGCCCTGCATCGGGAACTGCACGAGGATGTTCGACGCCACGACGACAAGCGCCATGGCGGCCACGAAGGGCAGATATCGCGTCAGGAAATTCATTTTTTTATCCTGGGTAATGGAACCAGCCGAGCGTCATGGCGACGCTCGCTCTTGTTTCGAGCACCGGTTTGCGCGGTGCTCGAGGCGGTCGTCCCCCGCCTGAAAGCTGCTTTAAGCGGCCGACTGCTCGGCAAGCTTCTTGGCGATCTGCTTCTTGAGCAGGCGGGCGCGCTGCGACAATTCCTTGACGTCGGCCTTGGCCAGGAAGGCGTCGAGGCCGCCGCGGTGCTCGACCGAACGCAGCGCGTTGGCCGAAATGCGCAGGCGAACGTTCTGGTTCAGCGCTTCGGAAATCAGCGTCACATTGACCAGGTTCGGCAGGAAGCGACGCTTGGTCTTGTTGTTGGCGTGGCTCACATTGTTGCCGGTCTGGACTGCCTTGGCAGTGAGTTCGCAGGTGCGGGACATTTGTCTAACCTTCAGTTTCTAAACCTGCCAAACCATACTGCCCGCGCCGGGCGGCGCGCGGTCTCGGTCAGGCGGCCTTTGGAAAAGTTGGCGTTCCATAGTGGCATTTCACAACTGCGTCAAGCTCCGGCACGCCGCCGGCAGCAAGTCACGCTCCATATAAAGGCCGGATTTCACACTATAAGCCATTCGCGAAGGGATATGCCAGGCTGGAGCCGCTGCGTTCCGGCCGAACCGCCAGGGATTCGCCAGCCGCCATGCTCCGTCCATCTCATGCATTTACCACCTTGCTTGCCCTTGCCGTGCCGGCAACAAGCTTCGCCGCCTCCAGCCCACAATCCTTCAAGGGCGAATATACGGTATCCTTCCTTGGCCTTTCGATAGCGAAGTCAACGTTTTCCAGCCGTTATGAGAACGGCGTCTACTCGATCGACGGCAGCGTCTCGGCCGCAGGACTGGCCAAGCTTTTTGACGATACGCGTGGGACGATCTCGTCCAGGGGCACGATTTCAGGTCAGAAAATGGTGCCGCAGGCGTTCCGAGCCGACTATACCTCCGGCAAGAAGGCGTCGCTGGTTGACATCCGTTTTGGCAATGGCGACGTCACCTCGACCAAGGTCGTTCCGGCGCCGGAAAAGCGCGATCCCAAGTCCTGGGTGCCGCTCGGCGCCGGCGACCTGAAGTCGGTGCTCGATCCGATGGCGGCGACCGTCATCTATGCCGACAGTCTCGACAAGGTGTGCGGGCGGACAGTCAAATTCTATGACGGCGAGATGCGCGCCAACCTGGCGCTGACCTACGCCTCGAAAGGCTCGATCTCGGTGCCTGGCTACAAGGGCGACACGGTGACGTGCAGGATGAACTTCGAGCCGGTCGCGGGCTACCGCAAGGGCCGCAAGGCGCTGGAGTTCCTGAAGAACAGGAGCCGGATGATGGTGACGTTTGCACGGCTCGGCAAATCCAGCGTATATGCGCCGATCCACGCGACGGTCGGGACCCAGATCGGTCCGTTGACCATCAGCGCGAGACGATTCGAAGCAGTCGATTAGGTCAGGCGCCACCGCGCGCCGGCGGGGGAATGGATGGGGCGCGCAACATTGATCGGGTTCTCGGCGGTCGCCATGTGGGCGCTGCTGGCGCTGCTCACCGACGCTTCGGGCCAAGTGCCGCCGTTCCTGCTGTCGGCCATCACCTTCGCCATCGGCACCTGCGTCGGCCTCGTGGCGCGGCTCGTGATGCCGGCTCCCGACCGGAGCCATAGGATCCCGCCGCAGGTCTGGGTGATCGGCATAGCCGGCCTGTTCGGCTACCACTTCTTCTACTTCACGGCGCTGCGCAACGCGCCGGCGGTCGAGGCGAGCCTGATCGCCTATCTGTGGCCGCTGCTGATCGTGCTCGGCTCGGCGCTGATGCCGGGCGAACGGCTGGCCTGGAACCATGTCGTCGGCGCGCTGCTCGGCCTTGCCGGCACGTTCCTGATCGTTACCAAGGGCGGCGCGCTTGCCTTCGATGCGCGCTACGCCTTCGGCTACGCGATGGCCGCCGTCTGCGCGCTGTCGTGGTCGTCCTATTCGCTGCTGTCGCGGCGCTTCCCCTCGGTGCCGACCTCGATCGTCACGTGGTTCTGCGCGGCGACGTCGGTGCTTTCGCTGGCCCGCCATCTTCTGCTTGAGAAGACGGTGCTGCCGGATGGCCCTGGACAGTGGCTGGCCGTCATCGGGCTCGGCCTGATGCCGGTGGGTGCAGCCTTCTATGCCTGGGACATCGGCGTCAAGCGCGGCAACATCCAGGTGCTGGGCGCCGCGAGCTACGCCGCGCCGCTTCTGTCGACGCTGGTGCTGATCGCTGCCGGCGTCGCCGAGCCGTCGCTGCGCATCCTCGCCGCCTGCGTGCTCATCACCGGCGGCGCCGTGCTCGCGGCGAAGTCGCTGTTGATGCGCAAGCCGGCGGCCAAAGAGGTCAACGCATGATGCCGTTTCCCGGCGGCATCGAGGCCAACGCGAACGCGACGCTGCTGTTCTCGTTCGTCGCGGCCGTGATCTACGCCTTTGCGCTCGACATGCCTCCGAAATGGACGCGCACGGCGGCAAAGACGCTTGCCGTGGGCTCGCTGGCCGTGCTTGCCGCCATGCAGGGCGGTCCGCTGCCGCTCGTCGCGGCGCTGGGCTTGAGCGCCGTCGGCGACGCCTTCCTGTCGCGCGACGGCGAGAAGGCATTTCTCGGCGGGCTGGCGAGCTTTCTGGCCGGCCACATCGCCTATGTCGCGCTGTTCTTGCAGGCGGGCGGCGGGCTCGGCCTGTTGAGCGCCGAATCGTGGCGTGGCGCGATTGCGCTGGCCATGGCCGCATTCAGCATCGTCATGCTTGCCGCGCTCTGGCGCCGCGTCGGCCCGCTGCTGCGGATCCCGGTCGCCGTCTATGTGGCGGCGATCCTCGTCATGGGTATTTCGGCGCTCACCACAGACCAGGTCTGGGTGATTGCCGGCGCGGTGCTGTTCATCGCCTCGGACGGGCTCTTGGCAACCGAGCGCTTCCTGCTCGCGGCGATCTCGCCGCATCGCGTTTGGATGCGCCATGCGGTCTGGGTTCTTTACTACGCCGCCCAGCTGGCGATCACGCTGGGATTTTTATTGGGCGTAGCCGGTTAGGACGTCTTGGGCTGCCAGCCCGGCTCGGCCAGCTCGAAGGCGGCAAAATCGAAGCCCGGCGCCACGGTGCAGCCGACCAGCGTCCATTCGCCGAGGCTGCGCGCCGATTGCCACCAGCCGGCCGGCACGACGATCTGCGGTCGCTCGCCTGCGGCAAGGACCGTGCCCAGCACCTGCTCGATGACCATGCCCGCGCCTTCCTCATGCATCGACAGCGCCAGCGGCGCGCCGGCATAAAAATGCCAGACCTCGGCCGCGTCCTTCACCCGATGCCAGGCCGAAAGCTGGCCTTGCTCGAGCAGGAAATAGATCGCGGTCGAATGACCGCGCGGGCCGCCGTTGGCGTCGCGGAAGGTCTCGGCATACCAGCCGCCCTCGGGATGCGGCTTGAGGCCTAGCGTTGCGATGATCTCGGCGGCGCTGGTGGTCATTCGCATCCTTTGTCTTGATGCATGTCGTTATCCCAAAACCGCTGAACACGTTTGAGCGACATATTTTGCATTGATGCGTGTCGTTGTCCCAAAACCGCTATGCACTTTTGGGCGACACGCATTAGAAATTATCCTTGCGCTTGCGGATCTCGGCAAACACCTCGGCGTCGGATGCGTTCTTCATGCCGAGATGCTTGCGGATCGCCGGATCGTGCCAGCGCAGGAACGGGTTGGTCGACAGTTCCTCGCCGATGGTGGTCGGCAGCGTCGGCCTGTTGTCCGCGCGCAGCGCCTCGATCCTTGCCGCGCGCTGCTTCAGCGCCGGGTTGCTGGGGTCGACCGACACCGCGAAGCGGGCATTGGCCAAGGTGTATTCGTGGCCGCAATAGATGGCGGTTTCCGCCGGCAGCGCCGCCAGCTTCTTCAGCGATTCATACATGACCGGCGGCTTGCATTCGAACAGGCGGCCGCAACCCAGCGCAAACAGCGTGTCGGCGGTGAAAGCCACCTTCGAGGCCGGCAGGTGGTAGGAGACGTGACCGGCGGTATGGCCGGGCGTCTCGATGACCTCGATCCTTTCCTCCCCAAGGCGCACGACCGAGCCCTGGCCGACCGTGTCGTCGATGCCCGGGATTTTCGCCTTCTCGGCTTCCGGACCGACGATGCGAAGCTTGAAGCGCTCCTTCAGTGCCAGATTGGCTTCGACATGGTCGGCATGATGATGCGTGGTGAGGATCAATGTCGGCGTCCAGCCGGTGCGCTTGATCGCCGCCAGGATCGGCGCCTCTTCCGGCGCGTCGATGATGGCCGTCTGTCCGCTTTTCGGGTCATGGACCAGTACGCCGAAATTGTCGGTGCGGCACATGAACTGCTCGATTTCGACCGCCATCGCATGTCTCCATTTGTCGTCGCAGACATAGGGCGGCCGGCCGCCGATGTCATCCGGGTTTGTCGAACTTGCCGCCTTTGTTGAACTTGAGCCCCTTCGCAGCTACCGTCCCGCGCATGCATTCAGATATCGTCGACCTGCGTTCCTTCTATTCGACCACGCTCGGACGCCTGGCCGAGCATTCGATCACCATGGCGCTTTCGTCCATATGGGCAACCGTTCCCAACGAGCGGCTGGTCGGCCTCGGCTACACACTGCCATGGCTGGAACGCTTCGGTACCGATGCCGAGCGGGTCTTTGCCTTCATGCCGGCGACGCAGGGCGCGGTGGTGTGGCCGGTGTCGGGGCCGGCGGCGACGGCGCTGGTCTTCGACGAGGAGCTGCCGCTGGTCGATTCCTGCATCGACCGCATGCTCCTGGTGCACTCGCTCGAACATGTCGAAAACCCGCGCGAGACGCTGAACGAGATCTGGCGCGTGCTGTCGCCGGCGGGCAGGGTTGTCATCGTCGTGCCCAACCGGCGCGGCGTCTGGGCGCGGTTCGAGCACACGCCCTTCGGCAACGGCCGGCCGTTCTCGCGCGGCCAGTTGACCGAGTTGCTGCGCGAGGCGAACTTCACCCCGGCGACATGGAGCGATGCGCTGTTCTTCCCGCCGTCGCCGCGGCGTTTCATGATGCGGTTCCACAATGTGCTGGAGAAAGCCGGCCGGCGGTTCTGGCCGATCTTTTCCGGCGTCATCGTCGTCGAGGCGCAGAAGCGGCTCTATCAGGGTGTGCCGGTCGCGCAGCGCGCCTCTCGCCGCGTCTTCGTGCCGGTCTTTTCGCCACAGGGCGCAACGCGGCTTGGCCGGCGATCGACGCCGCGCCCGGCCAAGTGACGCGTTCGTGATCGCCGCCGCGCCTTGCATCGCGCTTCGATCGTCACCCTATCTGAGGCATGCCCGCCCAGCGCGGTAATCATGACCGCCGCGGAAACCAGGAATATCCTTCATGGACGACCAGACCGATAGAAAGCCGGGCCCAAAAAAGGCCGCCGTCTCGGTCGAGGCGAGCAGCCTCGCCGACCAGGTGGCGACGATCAAGCAGGGGCTGAAATCCTCGCCTGTGCGCAGGCAGCTTACCTGGGTCTCCATCGGCATCGTCGCGGTCATTGTCGCGACCTCAATCGGACAGGTCTTGCTCAACCGCTGGAACCAGCCTTTCTACGACGCGCTGGCCCGGCGCGACATGGCTGATTTCCTGCACCAGCTTCTGGTCTTCGCGATGATCGCCGGCGGGCTTCTGGTGCTCAATATCGGCCAGACCTGGCTCAACCAGATGATCCGCTTGCGGCTGCGCGAGGCGCTGACACTCGACCTGATCGATCAATGGATGCGCCCGGCGCGTGCCTTCCGGCTGGCCAACGCCGGCGCCATCGGCGTCAATCCCGACCAGCGCATGCAGCAGGATGCCGCTCACCTGTCGGACCTGTCGACGGATCTCGGCGTCGGCCTGCTGCAGTCGTTCATCCTGCTCGTCTCCTTCATCGGCGTGCTGTGGGAGCTGTCTTCCGGCTTTGTCTTTCACGTCGGCGGCTATTCGCTGGCGATACCGGGCTACATGGTCTGGGCCGCGTTCCTCTATGCCGGCATCGCCTCGTGGCTGAGCTGGCTGGTCGGGCGCCCGCTGATCAGCCTCAACAGCGAGCGCTATACCCGCGAAGCCGAACTGCGCTCCTCCATGGTGCGGGTCAACGAGAATGTCGATGCGATAGCGCTCTATCATGGCGAGCCCGATGCCAGGCGCCGGCTCGAGCTCGATCTCGGCACGGTGCTGGGCGCCATGCGGCGCATCTTCACCGCACAGATCAACCTGTCCTGGGTGACCGACACCTATGGCTGGATAACGGTGGTGGCGCCCATCCTGGTGGCTTCACCGGTCTATTTCTCGGGCGACATCTCGTTCGGCGGGCTGATGATGGCGGTCGGCGCCTTCAACCAGGTCCATTCGTCCCTGCGCTGGTTCATCAACAACATCGGCAGCATCGCCGACTGGCGCGCGACGCTGATGCGTGTGGCCGATTTCCGGATCGCGCTGGAAGAAACCGATGTGCTGCACGGCACGGAAAGACGCATCGAGTTCAGAGAAAACGCCAATGGCAGCCTGACCTTCGAGAAACTCCAGGTGGCTTCTCCGGAAGGCTGCACCAAGCTCGCGGACCCGCAAGTCGAGATTCATCCTGGCGAGCGCATCATGGTCACCGGCGAGCCGGGCGCCGGCAAGACATTGTTCTTCCGCGCCATTGCCGGCCTGTGGCCGTGGGGGAGCGGGCTGATCGGCCTGCCGGCGGGAGAGACCCCGATCTTCGTGCCGCGCGTTCCATACTTCCCGGCTGGCACGTTGCGCGAGGTCCTCGACCATCCGAACGGATCTGCGCCGGCCAGCGATGCCGAAATTTCGGCGGTGCTTGCCGAGGTCGGCCTCGAGCGGCTGTCATCCTCGCTCGACCGCAGCGGGCGTTGGGAGCGTGAACTGGGCGATGATGAGCAGCGCGCGCTGGCTTTCGCCCGGATCGCCGTGCGCAAACCAAGATGGGTGATCATCGACGAGGCTCTGGACGCATTCGACGGTCCGTCGCTGCGGCGGGTGCTGGCCATGCTGCAGACCCGCCTGCCCGATGCCGCCATCCTCAATATCGGGCGCGGCCTGCACAACCCCCAGTTCTTTCCGCGCTCCTTGAACATCGTGAAGGATACGGGGGCTCCGGCTTTGAAGCCCGTGCGTGTGCGGGCCGGGGCGATCGAGCCGCCACCAGCCGCTGCCCGCGCCAAGAAGAAATAGCTTTATTTCGCCGCGATCGCCGGGAAGAGTGGACGGCGTCGTCAGGACGCTCGCGGCCATGCTCGAGATGCTCAGCCTGCTTGCCTGCCTAACCTGCGCCGAGGCAGCGCCGTTGCCGCCAATCGGCGACGGCGCGCCCGTGGATGTCGAACTCGTGCTTGCCGTCGACATCTCGCAGTCGATGGATGAGGAGGAGTTCGCCCTGCAGCGCGCCGGCTATGTCGAAGCGTTGCGGCACCCCGATTTCATCAATGCCGTGCGCGCGGGTTCCAGGGGCCGCATCGCGCTCGCTTATTTCGAATGGGCGGGCGTGGTGCGCGACGACGGGGTCATCGCCTGGCAGGTCATCGACAACGAAGACAGCGCCAACGCTTTTGCCGACAAAATAGCCGCACGGCCGTTCCGCAGCTTTCGCGGCACCTCGATCTCCGGCGCGCTCGGCTTCGGCGCGGGGCTTCTGGAGAGCGCCGGCTTTTCGGCGCCGCGACGTGTCGTCGACATATCGGGCGACGGGCCGAACAACACCGGGCTGCCGGTCGCCGCGATCCGCGATGCCGCGGTCGCCAGGGGCATCGTCATCAACGGCCTGCCGATCCTGATCAGCCCGTCGCCGAGCGTCAGCCATCTCGACCGCTATTATGCCGACTGCGTGACCGGAGGCGCCGGCTCCTTCGTTCTGCCGATTTATGCAGCGTCGGAATTCTCGACCGCCATACGCCGCAAGCTGATCCAGGAGGTGAGTGGCCTCACCGACGCCAGAGCCATCCGCGTCGAGGATCCGACGCCTGTCGACTGCCTGCTGGGCGAACGCCTGCGGCACCGGTATTCCGATCCCTACTTTCCGGAGCTCGACAGGTAAGCCGGCCGCTGCTTCAGACCGCCCTGGCGCCGTATTTGGCGCGGAACTCGTCGTAGCAGTCGCGCCGCCAGCGGCGGCCGACGACATAGCCGCGCAGGAGTTCGGCCGGCGAGTAGCCGAGCGACTTGGACGACCGGTTGGCGTTATAGCCCGAAAAGGCCTGCGGCAACCTGCCCTTGAGGATATCGGCGATGATCTGCCGCGCGATCATGTAAGGTGGAACTTCGGGATAGCGATCGGCAATATAAGGATGCTTGTCGATCAGATTGGCGTAGGCCTCGACATAGCCGTCGCGGCGGCCGGAGATCGAATTCTCCGAATTGTACTTCTTCCAGTCGATGTCCTCGGACAGCAAGGCGCCGCTGCGCTGTGCAAAGCGCAGCAGCAATTCGCGATCCTGCATGCGCGTCACGTCGCTGTCGTAGCCGCCGATCGCCAGCAGCGACTCGTGCCTTGCCGTGATCGCCGAGCCGGCAATGAAGATGGTCTGCGCGACCAGGGCGCGCTGCAGCGTGCTCTTGTCGAGAAAGGCATCGCGATTGATGCATTTGGTGCTGCGGCCGCCCTTCAGCGACAGGAAGGAACTGATCAACACCTCGAGCGAAGGGTTTTCGTGGAAGCGCGTCAGCGTCCGCTCCAGCCGGTCCGGCAGATAGACATCGTCCGAATCGAGGAACGTCACGACCGGCGCCCGCGCGCGCTCTATGCCCGCATTGCGCGCCGCATTGGCGCCGCGCCATTTGGCGCCGACATAGATCAGCCTCGGGTCGCGGATTTCGGCTAGCGCGGCGGCCGTCCCGTCGGTCGAACCGTCATCGACCACGATGTGCTCGAAGCGGGTAAGTGTCTGCGCCAGAACGCTTTCCACCGCGCGCACGACCTGGCTGCGCCGGTTGTGGGTCGGCGTGATCACTGAGATCAGCGGAACGTCCTGGTTCGACATCGGGCTGCCGCTACCGGTCGGATCTGGCATCTGTCGGAAAGTCGACGGCTATCTTGGTGTCCACCTCTGATTTGCGGTCGACGCTACAAAAAAGCCACCCTTGTGTCACGCCGCGCTCGCCAAGAAATGCCGAAATCAGCGGGTTTTCCGTAACCTTGCGGTCTGATGGCAACACTATCGGCGTTTCGCCTGGCGTAACTGCCCGCTGGGCGAGGTCAGAGGCCGGCTTTGTCTCGATGACGTCCAAGGTAATCGACCAGACTACCTGGCTTTTGCATGGTGACCCCACGAGGCCGGCCGATCGGCTTCGATCCCATGAAGGAGCAGGATCATGACCGCTTACGCCGTTGCCCATATGCGCCAAGTCACGCCGGGTCCCTGGATGATCGAATATCTGGAGAAGATCGACGCCACGCTGGCGCCGTTCGGTGGGCGCTTTGTCGTCCATGGCGGCGACGTCAAGGTCGTCGAAAACAGCTGGCCCGGGCACCTGATCGTCATCGAATTCGCCGACAGGCGGCATGTGAGGGACTGGTACCGGTCGCCGGCTTATCAGGCGATCCTCCCGCTGCGCACCGAGAATTCTGAATCCGACGTGATCTTCGTTGACGGCGTCGAGCATCCGCACAAGGCTACGGATGTGCTTGGAATTCGCTAACTGTGCACGACATAGTCGGGCACGATTTCAACCTTGTCGCGAACGAGCCCTGCCGCCAGGCTGAAATGGCCGAGAAACGCGAATGTGTAGAACGTCAGGCCGACGATCGCCGCGAAGGGAATTTGCCAGACCGGCATGCCGGTCTGCGGCGCGTGATTCACCACGCGCCGCAGCGTGCGCCACGACATTGTCCCCCAGCGCGTGAATGATTTGACGATGCGCCGGGCGCGGCTGGGGGAGTGGAGCTCGACGAATTTTCGATCGGCATCCCTGCCGGTCACCAGCGCGCGCCAAAAGAAGAACCGCCAGCCGCGCGGGGAATAGTGGTGGACGCGCGCGTCCACGTTGACGATTTTGTGGCCTTCACCCCAAAGCTGATGCATCAGGAGCGTGCAGGAGACCTTGAAGCCGTTGTGTGCTGGAAACGGGTGGCTGGATATCCAGTCGCGCCGGAAAGCGATGTTGTTGGCATTGATAGCACGCTTCGAGGCAAATCTCTTGTCTCCCTCAGCCATCGGGAAGAACCAGATCAACGCGAAGGTCCGCGAGAAGAAGTCATCATGGGAAAGATAGGTGTGCCCATTGACGCAGATGGTTTCAGGGTCGTCGAAGGGCTTCAGCAGGGTTGAGAGCCAGCTTCGTTCCGGAACTGTGTCGGAATCGAGAAAAACAAGGACGCTTCCTTCGCTCCAAGGGATGCCGTTGTTCTTGAGGTCGTAGTATCTGCCGCCAGGACAGGCAGCGAAGGCCAGGTCGGCAACCTGCGCCAATTGGGGCGCTTCGGCTCCGATGCGGCTTCGCAATGAGACGGCGTCAGTTTCGAGGCCGCCATGCGAGATAATGACCTTCGGCCTCGCAAATCCGGTAGCGGAAACCTGGGCGATCTCGCGCGCCAAGGCTTTGAGCCCAAGCCCAATCTCATCCCAATCGATGGATTTGGCATTCTCCATCTCCATGACGACAGAATAGGCAGGATGTTCAGCCATCGCGACACAGCCAATTAATCAAAAGTAGTGGCTATAGCCCTGACAGCATGCTGTCAAATCATCGAGATGCAATTGTGCACTGGGAATTTGTTAGATGGGCTATTTTATCATTCGGTATCGGAAGCTGGACGGGTCGGCATATTCGGACAGGAAACGCTTTCGCCATTCTTCATTGATTGCATCGCGCTGGATTTCGAGACCTGACCGGAGGTTGGTCTCCCAGTTGGGCTCCACATTCACGAGCTGCGCGAGTTTGGTCAGGCTCCCTGCCGGATCGCGCTGAAGCTGCTCGTAAGTCAGGGGGAGGAAGGACAGGCCGTTCTTCGCGAACCAACCGTCCCATGTCACGTTCTCCATCAAAATCTTTTCCAGGGACTCTGCGATTGCATGGCCGTCATAGCGTGGCGGTACATGGCTGATCTCGCTGGATCGGAATTCGCGGGTTTGACGCGCACGTGCCCATGAGATCGCCTGGCCGAGCAGATCGTCACGGGTTAAGCGTACATAGCTCAAATTCGGAAGGCTGGCCGGCAGCTTCACCTTCTTGGCCAGTTGTGTGAACTGGCTCGCAAAGAGCTTGATTGCGTAGACACCGGTAGAGGACCGTCCCTCGGTCAGCGCACGCAGAAGCTGTGCGCGGGGATCTCGCGGGTAACCCGGCAACTCCAGCAGACGTCGCCCGCCAAACCATTCCAGCGGATGGCCCAGCCCGGCGGAAGCCATCAATCCCGCGAGATGATTGCTGCCGCTCCGCGGTGATGTGCAGACGAGAATTCCCGCCCGTACTTCGGACAGAATGTTCGGCGGGATTTCCACCACTGCTGGGGGCCGGCGAAAGAGACGCATTCCGTCATCGCCTCAGCAGAAACACCGCCTGCTGGCCGAAGAAGTTCCAGAACCACCAGGGCATCGACAGGCCGATCTTCTGGCCGTTGGCGTCGAGCGCGGTCGCCTTCTCGACGGTCGCGCCGAGCTCCTCGCACAGGTTGACGAAGTCGCGGATGGTGCAGAAGTGGATGTTGGGCGTGTCGTACCAGGAGTAGGGCAGATCCTTGGTGACCGGCATCCTGCCCTTGACCAGCAGCGAAAAGCGCACGCGCCAGTGGCCGAAATTGGGGAAGGAGACGATGGCGCGGTTGCCGATCCGAAGCAGCTCGTCGAGCACGACCTTCGGGTTGCGCGTCGCCTGCAACGTCTGCGACAGCACGACGAAGTCGAAGCCCTTGTCGGCGTAGAATTTCAGATCCGTGTCGGCGTCGCCCTGGATGACCGATAGCCCGCGCGCCACGCATTCGTTGACGCCGCGCTGCGACAATTCCAGCCCGCGGCCGTCGACCTGCTTGGTCTCCTGCAACAATTCCAGAAGCAGGCCGTCGCCCGAGCCGACATCGAGGACGCGCGAACTGGGCGGGATGAGATCGGCGACGACGTCGAGGTCGACGCGCTGGGCGCGATTGACCGTCATGGCTTCGCCTCCTGCAAGGCGCATGATCCCGGCCCGAAAAGTCTGCAACTTTTTGCGTTCGCTGGCCTTCGGTTCGGGGTCATAGGTTGAGGCCCCTGGCGCGGGCGGCCGACGCGATGAAGCCGTTGATGGCCGCGAACAGCTCCGGCTCGTCGAGCAGGAAGGCGTCGTGGCCGCGATCGGTCTCGATCTCGACGAAAGAGACGGAAGCGCCCGCCGCGTTCAAGGCATGCACGATCGACCGGCTCTCCTCGGTCGGGAACAGCCAGTCGCTGGTGAAGGAGACCAGGCAAAAGCGCGTCTTCGTGCCGGCGAAGGCGTCGGCGAGA
Organism: Mesorhizobium humile; assembly: GCF_033977215.1. Lineage (NCBI taxonomy): Bacteria > Pseudomonadati > Pseudomonadota > Alphaproteobacteria > Hyphomicrobiales > Phyllobacteriaceae > Mesorhizobium > Mesorhizobium humile. The sequence goes on along the minus strand of NZ_JAVIIV010000010.1, from coordinate 97,682 downwards.
CGCCCGCCGTGATCTGCGGCAAGGTCGAAATAGTCCATCGCGCGGGTCAGATAGAGGTAGGAGTTGGCGTCGAAGCGGTCGACGAAGGTCATGCCCTGGTGGCGCAGATAGCTTTCGATCTGGAAATCGGCGTCGAAGCCGAAGGTGAGCGCATCGCGGTCCTGCAGGTTGCGGCCGAACTTGCGGTGGAGCGCGGCTTCCGAAAGGTAGGTGATGTGGGCGGCCATGCGCGCGACGGCGAGGCCCTTTTCCGGCCGCTTGCCGAAATCGAGATATTTGCCGCCGTGCCACTCCGGATCGGCCATGACGGCCTGTCGGCCGACCTCGTGGAAGGCGATGTTCTGCGAGGAATGGCGGGCGCCGGTGGCGATCGGCAGGGCGCAGAACACGCGCTCCGAATGGCTCGCCGCCCATTCCAGAACCTGCATGCCGCCCATCGAGCCGCCAAGCACGCAAAACAGCTTTTCGATGCCGAAATGATCGACCAGCATCGCCTGCGCGCGCACCATGTCACGGATGGTGATGATCGGCAGATCGAGCCCGTAGGGCTTGCCGGTGGAAGGGTTGGTCGAGGCCGGGCCGGTCGAGCCGAGGCAACCGCCGATGACATTGGAGCAGATGACGAAGAAACGGTTGGTGTCGATGATCTTGCCGGGGCCGATCAGCACCTCCCACCAGCCGGGCTTGCCGGTCACCGGGTTGGTGTTGGCGACGTGCTGGTCGCCGGTCAGCGCGTGGCAGACGAGGATGGCGTTGGAGCGCGCGTCGTTGAGCGTGCCGTAGGTCTGATAGGCGATCTGGAAAGGCGAAAGGATAGTGCCGGCGTCGAGCTTCAGCGGCTTGTCGGGGCCGAACTGCAGCACCGGGCTCGACGGATGGTCGACCTCGTCCTTGGTTCTTGCAGCGCGCTGAGCGGCCATGTCCGTCCTCATCCTGTCCCGATCGGTCTCGTCCCGATGCGGTGTCCGGCCGGCAGCGGACAATAAAAAACCGGCATTGCCGTCGCAAAGCCGGTTACAGGTTGCAAACGGCCCTTTAGCGAGTTGTTTAACGTGGCTGCAAGCCGACCGGCCAAATCACCACGGAAGTCTGGCAGCTCTTCTAGGACCAGCGCCGCGCTTCGTCAACGGGTAGCCGCTTCGCGGCACCAAGCGGTAGCACTCGACATTCCAGCCCGTGGCCTGTATTTCCGCTGCGGCCTTGAAGAGGCCCTCTCGACGGATTTGTGACATGAAGCAGGATCAGCCCCGTCCGACGCCCCGCGCGGGCATCATGGACATCGAGGCCTATGTGCCGGGAAAAAGCACCGCGCCAGCCGGCGTGATGAAAGTCTACAAGCTGTCGTCGAACGAAAATCCGCTCGGCCCTTCGCCGAAGGCGATCGAAGCCGCGCGCGAAGTCGCGGCGAAGCTCGACGTCTATCCCGACGGCACGGCGCGGCGGCTGCGCGAGGCGATCGGCGAGGTGCATGGGCTCAATCCGGCGAACATCATCTGCTCCAACGGCTCCGACGAGATCCTCGGGCTCCTGGCGCAGGCCTATCTGGCGCCGGGCGACGAGGCCGTGTTCACCGAGCACGCCTTCATGGTCTACAAGATCTACATCCAGGCGGCGGGTGCCAAGCCAGTGGCGGTCAAGGAAACCGACGAGCGCGCCGACATCGACGCGATCCTGGCCGCGGTGACGCCGGCGACGCGGATCGTGTTCCTCGCCAATCCCAACAATCCGACCGGCACCTATGTGCCGTTCCAGGAAGTGCGCCGGCTGCACGCGGCCTTGCCGAAGGACGTGCTCCTGGTGCTCGATGCGGCTTATGCCGAATATGTGCGGCGCAACGACTATGAAGCCGGCATCGAGCTGGCGGGCAGCTCCGAAAACGTGGTGATGACCCGCACTTTCTCCAAGCTCGGCCTCGGCGGCGCGCGCATCGGCTGGATGTATGGGCCGGCGCATATCGTCGATGCGATCAACCGCGTGCGAGGCCCCTTCAACGTCAATGCCACGGCCATCGAGGCCGGCATCGCCGCGATCCGCGACCGCGCCCATATCGAGCGCAGCGTGACGCATAACGAGAAATGGCTGGCCTGGCTCAGCGCGGAGCTGACCGGGCTTGGCCTGCGCGTCACGCCCAGCGTCGGCAATTTCGTGCTGATCCATTTTCCCGACGGCAAGAAGCATTCAGCGGCGGCAGCGGACGATTATCTCAGCCAGCGCGGTTACATCCTGCGCCGCGTCACCGGCTATGGCTTCCCCAACGCGCTGCGCATGAGCATCGGCACCGAAGAGGCCAATCGCGGCGTCATCGACGCGCTCAAGACCTTCCTGAAAAGCTAGAACGCCATGGCATCACCGATGTTCGAGAAAATAGCGCTGGTCGGCATCGGCCTGATCGGCTCGTCGCTTGCGCGTGTCATCCGCCGCGAGGGGCTTGCCACGCACATCGCCATCGCGACGCGCAGTGCATCGACGCTGAAGCGCGCCGAGGAGCTTGGCCTTGGCGATTCCTACACGACGGATGCCAGGGAAGCGGTGGGCGATGCCGACCTCGTCATCGTCTCGGTGCCCGTCGGCTCGTCCGGCGAGGTCGCGGCCGAGATCGCGCCGGCGCTGAAGAAAGGCGCCATCCTGACCGACGTCGGCTCGACCAAGGCCTCGGTGATCGCGCAAATGCAGCCGCATGTGCCGGAAGGCGTGCATTTCATCCCCGGACACCCGCTGGCCGGCACGGAAAAGTCCGGACCGGATGCCGGCTTTGCCGATCTCTTCGAGAACCGCTGGTGCATCTTCACGCCGCTGCCGGGCACCGATCCAGCGGCGCTCGAGACGCTGTCTGAATTCTGGCGGCGCTGCGGCTCCAACATCGATACGATGGACCCGCAGCATCACGACATGACACTCGCGATCGTGTCGCACCTGCCGCATATCATCGCCTACAACATCGTCGGCACGGCGGACGACCTGGAAGCGGTGACCAAGAGCGAAGTCATCAAATATTCCGCTTCCGGTTTCCGCGACTTCACCCGCCTTGCCGCCTCCGACCCGACCATGTGGCGCGACGTGTGCCTGCACAACAAGGACGCGATCCTGGAGATGCTGGCGCGTTTCTCGGAGGATCTGGCCTCGCTGCAGCGGGCGATCCGCTGGGGTGACGGCGAGAAGCTCTTCGACCTCTTCACCCGCACCCGCGCCATCCGCCGCTCGATCATCGAGGCCGGCCAGGATATCGACGTGCCGGACTTTGGCCGCCAGGCGGTCGAACACCCAAGCAAGCCTTAAGCTTCCGCACCGGATTTTCACCGGTCGGCTACTTTCGAGATTGGCCAAAACGCCCGGTCGTTCGTCATCCACGGGCGGAGCAAGGAGCGAAGCGACGCGCGCAGACCCGAGGATCCATTCCGTGACTTCCGAGTGCGGCGGCGGTGCAGAATTCTGCTCCGCCGCATTCCACGGCTCAGGTCACGGAATGGATTCCAGGGTCTCCGCGACGCCGCTTCGCGGCTGCTCCGCCCTGGAATGACGAGGTTGAGCGCCCTCCGCCAATCCCCAGCGTTTGTGCCGATTTCGCGGAAATAAGCGAGATAATCTTGCGCGCTAGCCTTGCTCCGATGACGGCCAGTGCGCCGCCATCATCGCCAGGGTCTCGGCCCGGTCCGGCGCGCCGAGCCGCCCGCCGAAGCGCAGGCATTTGAGCGCGGCGGCGGCGCTGGCAAAGCGCAGGGCTTCTTCCACGGGCATGGCCTCCGCGAGGCCGACGGCGAAGGCGCCGTGGAAGACGTCGCCGGCGGCGAGCGTATCCACCGCCTTGACCTTCGGCGCCTCGACGTGGCGCACGCGCTTGGCCACCCGGTCGTGCCACCAGGTGCCGGCCGCACCGCCGGTCACCGCGACGAAGGCATCGGTGCGCGAGGCGAGGTCGGCGCAGGCGCTTTCGGGGTCGAGCGCGTGGCCGCAGACAATGCGCGCCGCCGGTTCGGACGCCACGATGTGCGAGGCCAAGGGCAGCAGGCGCTCCAGCACCTCGACGGGTGCTGTATCGGCATCCAGGATCGCCGGGCGGCCGATCGATCTTGCCGCGCTCAAAGCCAGCGCCGCGGCGCCCGGCCAGCGGACATCCACCAGAACGGCATCGAAGGCGGAGAGGTCGGCGAGCGGCAGCGCCTCGGGGTCGGCTTGCGCCTTTTTGTCGTAGAAGGGGACGATGACGCGCTCGCCATGCGCATCCACCAGGATCGCGGCCAGCGCCGATCGCGCGCCGGCGACGCGGCGGATAAGGCTGCAATCGACGCCTTCGGCCTGAATGTCGGCGATCAGCTGGTCGCCGACCGGATCGTCGCCGGCGCTCGCCCAAAGCGACACTTCGGCGCCGAGGCGGCGCGCGGCGCAGGCGGCGCTCGTCGCCATGCCGGAGGCGATCTGGACGCCGTCGCTGGCGATGAATTTGCCTTGATGCGCGGGCAGCGTCTCGACGCGAAGGATCGTGTCGAGGGTGAAGGCGCCGACGCTGAGCAGTCTGACCGGCGGCGGCATTGCTGCGTTACTCCAACGGCTTGATCTTGCCGAGCGGGATGAAGCCCAGCGAGGCCTTGCCCTTGACGATCTTCAGCGGCAGGGACGGCTCCTTGCCAAGCATGGCGATGGCGGCAAAGCCCTGCTCGATTTCGCTCTTGTGCTCCGGCATGGCGCCGCCAAGGATGGACGCCACCGCCTTGGGGTCCTTGAGCTTGATCGTCAGGCTTGCGTCGATCAGCCCTTCCGTGTCGACGGAGACCGGTCCGGACACGGTGATGCGCGCCGTGCCGGACGACAGGTCGAGCTTGGCGATGTCGATCGACTGGCCGCGCAGGCTTTTGGGCGGTGCCGCGATCAAGGCCACGCCGTTTTTCACCGTGACTTCGCCGCTGCCGTCCAAGGCGGGCAAGACGCGTCCGTCGATGGCATCCGCATTGATCTCCAGGTCGCCGAAGCTGCCGACATAATTGATGTCCTGGCCGGCCGGCTGCAGTTGGCCGGCCGCCTTGCCGGCGCTGAACAATTGCATCGGATCGGTGTCGTCCTGCGGATCGGTCTGACCGTTCAGGCCTTCAGCCCGCAGCGAGACACTCCGCGGCAGCGGCCACCACACTTTGACATTGGCCTGCAGCTGGTCCCAGTCGATCCACAGTGGCGGCATGCCGGGCGCCATCGTCCGCAGCGGCCCGCGCAGGTCGGCAACGGGTGACAAAGGCCCAGTGATCCCGGCGACGGCGTTGAAGCTTCCGGTGGAGGCCGCGACCTTCCGGGTGTCGTCCTCATAGGCGATGTTGTCGCAGGAAACCGTGAAGCTCATCGGATAGCCGCTGACGGCGAGGTTGGCGCAGCCGGCGGCGATCCCCTTGCTGCCCAGCCGCGCCACCGCCTGGTCGGCCTCGGTCTTGAGCCTATCGGCGAGATAGAACCAGCCGCCGCTGTAGATGGCGAACAGCACGACAAGGAACGCGGCAAGCCAGAACAGCCGGCGGCGAGGTTTGGGCGATCGCTCGTCACTTGACGTCATGCTGTGGCTCTCGTTAACCCCTGATGTGCGAGCGGGCATTTACTCTCACGCAAACAGCGGGGGACAGAAGAAGCACCTTGGCGGTGCGGTGTCGTTCACTCGAATGCGATCAGGCTTGGCGATATGGGCGATTTTTGGGTTTTTGGCTATGGGTCGCTGATCTGGCGGCCGGGATTTGCCCATGTCGAGACGCGCCGCGCCCGGCTTTACGGCTACCGGCGCTCGCTTTGCGTCTATTCCTTCGTGCATCGCGGCACACGCCGCCGGCCGGGCCTGGTGCTTGGCCTCGACCGGGGCGGCTCCTGCATCGGCCTCGCCTACCGTGTTCCCGGCAATTTACGTGACGAGGTGCTTTCCTACCTGCGCGAACGCGAGCTGGTTACCAGCGTTTATCTCGAACGCATGCTGGATATCCGGCTGGATGGCGGCGGGGGAGGAGGGGGCGGTCCGGTCGAGGCGGTCACCTACATTGTCGACCGACAGCATGAGCAATATGCCGGCTCGCTCGATGCCGATCACGCCGCAAACGTCGTTCGCGGCGCCGTCGGCCAATCTGGCCGGAACGAGGACTATGTCTTGAGCACGCTCGAGCATCTCGAGGCGCTCGGCATTCGCGACCACTGGCTGGAGGAGGTGGGCCGCCAGGTCGCATCTTTGTGAGGGTCTGGTCCGATCAAAAAGCAAAACCATGCCTTTGACCTCCGCCGGACACGACCTAGCTTAGCGGCAACCCATCCCTTGGCCATCAGGCCCGTTCAGCACCACGGAGATCAGTCTTGCAGAAACGCCGTCTCGGTCGCACCGACCTTTCCATCGCGCCGCTTGTCCTGGGTGGCAACGTCTTCGGCTGGACTGCCGACGAGAAGACTTCCTTCGATCTGCTCGACCGGTTCGTCGGCGCGGGCCTGAACGCCGTCGATACGGCCGATGCCTATTCTCGCTGGGTTCCCGGCAACAAGGGCGGCGAATCGGAAACCATCATCGGTAACTGGATGAAAAGCCGCGGCAACCGCGACAAGGTGGTCGTCATCACCAAGGTCGGTTCCGACATGGGCCAGGGCAAGAAGGACCTGTCCGCCGCCTATATCGAAAAGGCGGTGGACGCTTCGCTGAAGCGGCTGCAAACGGATGTCATCGACCTCTATCTGTCGCACTGGCCGGATCCCGCCACGCCTTACGAGGAGACGCTCGGCGCCTATCAGCGGCTGCTCGAAAAGGGCAAAATCCGCTATCCCGGCTGCTCCAATCTCGATGCCGGCCAGCTGCGGGCCGCGCTCGACGTCGCCAGCCTGCGCAGCCTGCCGCGCTACGAGGTGCTGCAGCCCGAATACAATCTGTACGATCGCTCGTCGCTCGACGGACCGCTGCTCGACCTCTGCAAGGCCGAGGATATCGGCGTCATCACCTATTTCAGCCTGGCCAAGGGATTCCTGAGCGGCAAATACCGCAGCAAGGCCGATCTCGGCCAAAGCGAACGCGGGGAGGATGTGGCCGAGTATCTCAACGAGCGCGGCATGCGCATCCTGTCCGCCCTCGATGCGGTGGCGGAGCGCCATTCGGCCAAGCAAGCGGAAGTGGCGCTGGCCTGGATCATCGCGCGTCCGGGCGTCACCGCGCCGATCGCCAGCGCCACGACGCCGGCCCAGATGGACAGCCTGATCCGCGCCGCGTCGCTCAAGCTTTCGGCCGACGACATTGGGGCATTGGATCGGGCGAGCGCCTGACAGCGCGCCGCGCACGATCGTCCAAGACGGCCATGACAAAACCCTCGTAAGTCCTGTCGCATTGCGGCAGCAGGAGGGTTCGGCTTGGCCGGTGGCATCTTGAGCGAAACGCAGCCCTGGCAGCAAGTGCTGGCGCTGGTCCTGGCGGCGACGGTCGTCATGGGCAGTCCGGGACCCGCTACCATCAGCGTCACCTCGGTCGGCGCGGCTTTCGGTCTACGCCCTTCGCTCGGTTACACGTCCGGCGTGGCGGTCGGCACGATCGCCGTGCTTCTGGCGGTGGCGACCGGGATTTTCGGCATGCTGACCTCGCTGCCGGTTCTCGCGCCGGTGCTGGCGATCGCCTCGGCGGCCTACATCCTTTTTCTCGCCTTCAAGATAGCGACAGCGCCGCCATTGGCCGAGCGCGGCAGTATGGCGACGAAGCCTGATTTTCCCGGCGGCTTCATGCTCGCCGTCGCCAATCCGAAAGCCTATGTGGCGATCGGCGCCGTGTTCGCCGGCGCTGCGTCGCAGGCCGATACGCTCGGCGTTTCCACCAGGCTGCTGGTGCTTGCTGTTATGATCGTCGCCATCCATGTGGTCTGGCTGCTTGCCGGAACGGCTTTCGCGCGCTTCCTGCGCCACCCGCTGGCCTCGCGGATCATCAATCTGGTGTTTGCCGCCATGCTGGTGCTGACCACTGCGCTGGCGCTGCGATAGTGCGTTTCACCGTTTCACGGAACCGGTGAAACGCCCTATCTCTTTGTTTTTACGCAATTCCGGACGGAAGGCTACGGCGAAGTCGCCGAACCTGACCGCTTACACTTTTCCTGGAATTGCTGTAGCCGATCAGGCCTTCGCGGTCACGCCGAGCTCGGCCAGCCGCTTCACCGCCGTCGGCGGCATGGGTGGCGGGTTCGGGCCCTGCGCCGCCTCGACGAGCATCTGGTCGCAGGCGGCTTCGGTCTCGCCGATCAGCCGCTGCATGAATTCGTCCTTGCCGAGCCCAGGCGGGATCGGCGGCAGGAAGCGGGCCTTGATGGTGCCGGGATAGCGCAAGAATTTGCGGCGCGGCCAGTAGAGGCCGGCGACATGGGCGACCGGCACCACGGGCACGCCCAGTTGCGAATAGATCTCGACGATGCCGTATTTGTAGGACGGCTCGGCGCCCGGCGGGCGGCGCGTGCCTTCGGGATAGATGATGAGCTGGCGCGGGTTGCGGTCCATCTCCTGCCTGGTCGCGGTGACGACCGCCTTCAGCGCTTTCGAGCGGCTGCCTCGATCGACCGGGATCATGCGCATCTTCATGATGTACCAGCCGAAGAAGGGGATCCAGGTCAGCTCGCGCTTGAGGATGTAGAGCGCGTCGTCGAGATAGGGGAAGAAGGCGATCGCGTCCCAGAAGGACTGGTGCTTCGGCGCCAGGATGAAGGAGCCTTCGGGCAGGTTCTCGACACCCGTGATCTCGCTCTTGGTGCCGGCGATCTTGTCGTAGAGCCACATCGAGGTGCGCGACCAGAATTTCGGCACGAACCAGGCGCGGTGGCGCGGCGACAGGAAATAATAGGGCGTCCAGAAGACCATCTGGACGATCAGGCTGAGATAGAAGACGAGGTTGAACGCCAGCGAGCGGATGGTGAGCATGCAAGGGGCCCGTGAGGAAGTGTGCGTTGGTTACACCAAGCGGCGGCAAAATGGAAACGGCACGGTGGTTGAATGCCGGCCACTCTTGTTTGCCGCAATTCCGGACGGAGGTTACGGCGAAGCCGCCGAACCTGACCGCGAGGCACTTTTCCTGGAATTGCTTACAATGACCGCGCCAGCCGTTCCTTGAGGCGGGGTGCTGCAAAATCGAGGAAGGCGCGCAGCTTGACCGGCAGTCGGCCCTGGCCTGCATGGACGAGGCTCACCGGCCAGGGCGGCGGTTCGAACGGCTCCAGCACCACCCGCAACGCGCCGGCGCGCACCGCGGCATCCGCCTGGTAGGAGAGCACTTTCGTCAGGCCAAGCCCGGCAACCGCGGCATCGATCGCCGCCTCGGCGGTGTTGACCTGCAGGCGCGAGCGGACCGCAATCGCGGTTTCGCTCCTGCCGGCGACGAAACTCCACGTCGCCAGGGAAGCAAGACCTTCGAAGGTGATGCAGTTATGGCCGGCAAGGTCCCGCAGCTCAGCCGGCGTGCCGTGCTCGGCAAGATAGGCCGGGCTTGCGCAGACGATGCGGCGGATCGAGCCGACGCGTGTTGCGACCATGGCCGAATCCGGCAGTTCCCCGATGCGCACGGCAAGGTCGATATGCTCCTCGACCAACTGGGTGATCCGGTCCGCCAGGGTCAGGCGGACATCCACTTGCGGATAGACGGCGAGAAAGCCGGTGACCACAGGCAGCACATGCAGGCGGCCGAAAACGACCGGCGCGGTGATCACCAGCTCTCCGGTCGGGCTTGAATATTCGCCGGCAGCAATGCGCTCAGCCTCGCTCACCTCATCGAGGATGCGGCGGCAGGCGGTGAGATAAGACTGGCCGGCCTCGGTCAACGTCAGGCGCCGCGTCGAGCGGTTGAGCAGGCGCGTCTTCAAATGCTTCTCCAGTTCGGAGAGTTTTCTGCTGACGGTCGCCAGCGGCACGCCGGCGCGGCGCGCCGCGGCTGAAAGGCTGCCGGCCTCCACCGTGGCAACGAACAGGGACATGGCGTCGAGGCGATCCATTATTCTTCCGGAAAATGGAAGGATGGATTGCGAATATGCCATCTACGGTTTGCATATGGAAGGACGCATTTTACTCCAGTCACCAACCAACAGGAGTTCAAATGCCCCGCATCCCCACGCCGCAGACCATTGCCGCCGCACCCGACGCCTCGCAGGCGATGCTCAAGGCCGTCGAGAAACAACTCGGTATCGCGCCGAATCTGTTTCGGCTGGTCTCCAACAGCCCGGCGGCGCTGGAGGGTTATCTTGGAATGTCGGCGGCACTATCCAAGGGCCGACTGCCGGCGCCGACCCGAGAGCGCATCGCACTGGCCGTCGCGGAGATCAACGAGTGCACCTACTGTCTTTCCGCCCATACCTACCTGGGCAAGAACCTTGCCGGTCTGGACGATCCGGAGATGATTGCTAACCGGGAAGGGAGTTCCAACGACAGCAAGGCGGCGGCGGCCGTCCAGTTCGCGGCCAAGGTCGCGCGCGAGCGTGGCCATATCGGCCAAGCCGACCTCGATGCGGTGAGACGTGCCGGCTACGACGACGGGCAGATCATAGAGATCGTGCAGCATGTCGCTCTCAACGTCTGGACAAACTACATCAACAAGGTTGCGGATACCGAGATCGACTTCCCTGTCGTTCAATCCCGTCAGGCCGCCTGACACAACTCACTGTTAGCTTTTCTCGGCCTTGGAGAATCCTGCCATGAATGCCCGCGCCTTCACCAGCGATGTCGCCTTTACCCCGACCGTGAAGGCCATCCAGTCCCGCAAGGGGTCGCGCGATTCCTATGCGCGCGTCGAGCAGCGCGGCGGCTGGCGGGCAGCGATCACGCCGGACCTCGCCGCCTTCATCGAAGCGCAGACCAGCGTGTTCCTGGCGACGGCAAACGCCGAAGGCCAACCCTACATCCAGCATCGCGGCGGGCCGGCCGGCTTCCTCAAGGTGTTGGACGAGCACATGATCGGCTTTGCCGATTTTTCCGGGAACAGGCAGTTCATCACCCAGGGCAATCTCGAGGACAACGACCAGGCCTTCCTGTTCCTGATCGACTACATGCTCAGGCAACGCATCAAGATCTGGGGCAGGGCGCGTGTCATTGAGAACGATTCCGAGCTGACAGCAAGGCTGATGCCGGCAGACTACAAAGCGCGGCCGGAGCAGGTGATCCTGTTCACGGTCACGGCCTGGGATGGCAATTGCCCGCAGCACATCCCGCAGCGTTTTGAGGCGGCGGATGTCGCGGCCGCCCTTGCCGAGCGCGACAGGCGCATCGCCGGCCTGGAGCAGGAGATTGCGCGCCTGCGCGGTGATGTGGCGGCTGGAGCAAGTCCAGGAAAAGTGTGAGCGGTTAAGTTCGGCGTCTTCGCCGTAACCTTCCGTTCGGAATTGCGTAAAAACAAAAGAGATAGAGCGGTTCGCCGTTTCACGGAAACGGCGAACCGCTCTAGCTTTAGTTCTTCACCACAGTCGATGCTTCGGCCAGCGTGACGCTCTCGGGCGTCGCGCGCACCGGCAGGAAGCCGCGCGCCAGCGACAGCACATATTTGCTGTATTCGGTAAGCAGCACGCGCAGGGCTTCCGGCTTGGTCAGCCAGCCGCCATTGCCGAGATTGGTGTTGACCACCGGATAGGGCTCGAGGCGCGCGCCATGCAGCAGCCGGCCCATCTCGAGCAGGCTGCGCGGCATGTGGTAATTGTTGGTGACGACGATGATGCTGCCATAGGCGTGGTTCTCCACCCATTTGGCGCTTTCCTCGGCATTGCCGATGGTGTCGAGCGCGGCGCGGTCGATATCGACGCAGCAGGAAAAGAGCTGCTTGTCGCCGCCCATTGCCGCCTGCAACTGACGCTTGGTGGCCGATGGATGGACGCCGCTGATCAGCAAACGTTCACCCTTGCCGGAGGCCAGCAGGTCCATCGCCGCGTCGAGCCGCGACTGCCCGCCGGTGAGCACGATGATGGCGTCGGCCTTGGCTGGATTGAGCGGAGTGGTCATGTGGCTGACCTTGTCGGCGAACCAGCCGAAGCCGCCGGCAAAAAGCACCAGTGCGGCAAGAACCACGAATCCGCAGACGCGCAGGGCAGGCCGCAGACGACCAAGCCTGGCGGGGGCAGCGTTGCGCGCACGCATCGCCGGCATCCGTCCAACCGTATCGATCGAATCCCGCGCTTCCATCATCCCCAGGTTAATCCTGAAAACTTCTAATGGTTAACTCCGAAATGCGGCCGTTGATAGGTGAGACGGCGCACATTGCGTTACGGCAGGTGTCCCACGTGTGATCGTTGTCTTGTTTGTATACAGCGCTTTGCGCCGGTTTTCGGATTGAGCTCATGGATCAGCCCGCATCCGGTTGGCGCACATCGATGTCGCTGAGATAGGCGACGACGGTCGCGTGCGAGGTGGCAGCGGTCAGCACGCCGATCACCAGCACCATCAGGCCGACGCCGAAATAGCCGGCCGAACCGATGGCGAAATTGCCGAACAAAGCGGTCGCCTGGTCGGCCTGGGGCGTGGCCATATTGCGTGACGACCACCAGGAAAAGACGATGAAGACGGCGATCGCCAGGGCGCCGCCGGCGGCCGCGCCCTTCATGCCGGTGACCAGGAAATGCCAGCGGAACTCGCGCGCGATGAAGCGCGCCTCGGCGCCGACGAAATGCAGCACCTCGATGATATGGCCGTTGCCGGCCATGGCGCCGCGCGTGGCGAACACCACCGTCAGCACGGTCGCCGACAGCATCAGCACCAGCACGGCGATGCCGATCGTCACCGTCGTGTGCGCCATGGCGACCAGCCGGTCGACCCAGGTGCGGTGGTCGTCAAGCGCGGCGGTCGGGATCTTCGGCGTGATGGCGGCGCGCATGGCGGCAAAGTCCGGCGGGCTGGCCTCGTCGATGGTGACGATGATGAGGCGCGGCACCGGCAGTTCGTCGATGTTGAGGCCGCTGCCCAGCCATGGCTCCAAAAGGCGCGCGGTCGCGTCGCGGTCGATGATCTTGGTGCCCTTCACGCCGGGGAACTCGCTGGCGATCTGCGTGGCCTGCACAAGCGCCGCCTCCATGTCGAGACCGTCGGCCGGCTTGATCTGGATCGTCGCCTCGCGCGAGATCTGGTTCTCCCAGACGGAGGCGGTATCGCGCACCAGGGTCACCGCGCCGAAGGTGAGGCAGGACAGGAAGGTCATGATGGCGATGACCAGCACCAGCGCCCGTCCGGCGATGTTCTGCGCCGGCACGATCGGCGCCGTCTTGCGCTGGATACGCCGGACCGTCACCGGCGCCTCGGCGTCGGCTTCATCGTGCAGGTGATCGGCCGGAAAGTCAGTCATAGACGTCCAACCTTCCGCCGGCCAGAATCATGCGGCGCGCGTCGACCTGCTCCATCAGGCCAAGGTCGTGGGTGGCGATCACCACGGCTGTGCCCAGCCGGTTCAATTCGATGAACAGCCTGAGCAGCCGGCGCGCCAGCGGCGGGTCGACATTGCCGGTCGGCTCGTCGGCAAGCAGGATCTCGGGCTGCTCGATCAAGGCGCGGGCAATCGCGGCGCGCTGCTTCTCGCCGCCCGAAAGCACCGGCGGCAGGACATGCATGCGGTCGCCGAGGCCGACCCATTTCAGAAGTTCGGTGACGTCGGTGCGGTAGCTCGCCTCCTCGCGGCCGCGCACGCGCAGGGGCAGCGCGACATTCTCGTAGGTGGTCATGTGGTCGAGCAGGCGGAAATCCTGGAACACCACGCCGATGCGGCGGCGCAGCAACGGCAGTTCGCCGCGCGAAATGCGCGAGCGGTCCTTGCCGAAGATGGTGATCAGGCCGCGCGTCGGCTTCAGCGACATGAACAAAAGGCGCAGCAAGGTCGTCTTGCCGGCGCCCGAGGGGCCGCTCAGGAACTGAAAGGAGCGCTCCGGAATGTGCAGGGAGATGTCGCGGAGGATCTCCGGACCCATGCCATAGCGGAGGCCGACATTTTCGAAGCGGATCACGTTCGGCGACCTGAAACTTTCGGCGGCGACGCGCCACAATCTACTTTAACAGACCATCGGCCGGCATGGTTAACCGGCGGTTAATTTTGCAACGTTCAGCGCGCATCAAAGCCATTCCGGTGGGGAAGCGTTAACCAATTCCGTTTACGCAAAAGAAACGAAGACTGCACTGGTGCCGCAATGGCTGACGAGAGAACCGCGCGCCCTGTTTCCGGCGAAATCATGACCGGTCCGGCAACAAATGCCGCGCCGGAACGCGTCATTTTCGATGCGGCCGACATCGTCGATGCCGACTATGTGGTGCTGCCGCGTTTTGCCGCGGCGCCCGCGGCGCCGATGCCGCAGATTCCCTCGACGCCATCGATCGAAGGCATGGGCATGCTGCGTAAACCGGAGGCCGCGCCGTCGCCGCCCTCGCGTGGCGGCCCGGCGTTCTGGATCGCCGGCGTCGGCATGGCGCTGATCTCGTTTTGGGTGTCGGGCGGTCACGCGCTGGTCCGGCAGAGCCCCTTCTGGACGACCGCAACTCCGGCAAGCGCGCTTACCATTTCCGGCGTGACGTCGCGCATCGATGCATCGGGCCTGAAGCCGGTGCTGTTCGTGGATGGCGAGGCGGCCAATGACGGGATGAGGTCGGAGGCGCTGCCGCCGCTCGAAATCCGCGTCACCGACAACAACGCCAACATCATCCGCTACAGGCTGGGGACATCCAACCGCTCGCTGGCTCCCGGCGAAAGATTCGGCTTTTCCAGCCGCCTCGATGTGCCTAAAGACGGCGTCAGGACAGTATCCGTAATCTTCGCCGGCTAGGTGTGCCGATATTCAGGTGAGGCCGGCCTGACCTGAATCTCAACCCGCCTATCGACGTTGCTGCCGATTTTGAAGGACAAAAGCATGCCAGTTGTGCGTGGCAAGGACATCGAGGTCCTGTTTTCGGCGTCGGCGATCGCGCGCCGCAATCTCGAGCTCGCCAAGGAAATCGCCGGGCGCGATTACCATGACCTCCTGGTGATCTCGATCCTCAAGGGCTCGTTCGTCTTCGCCGCCGATCTCATCCGCGCCATGCATGATGTCGGCCTGTCGCCGGAAGTCGAGTTCATCTTCATTTCCAGCTACGGCGCCGGCACGACGAGCGGCGAGGTCAGGGTGCTGCGCGACATCGACAATGAGGTCGCCGGCCGCGACGTGCTGTTGATCGACGACATACTGGAATCCGGCAAGACGCTTTCCTACACGCGCGACCTGATGCTTTCGCGCGGTGCCAAGAGCTGCGCCATCGCCGTGCTGCTCGACAAGCGCATGCGCCGCCAGACCGCGCTCAACGCCGACTATGTCGGCTTCGACTGCCCGGACTATTTCGTCGTCGGCTACGGCATGGATGTCGCCCATGCGTTCCGCGAGCTGCCGTTTGTCGGGGTGGTGAAGGGCGACGCCTGAAGAGGCGTTGAGCTCACCCCGAAAAGCCGCCGTTCGTTAGAATTTTCAGAAAACGTCAACGTTTCGGCGGCATCTATCTCGGCATGGCAAAGCTTCTGATCGTCGAGGACGATGAGTCCGTCCGCACCCTCGCCGCCCGCGCGCTTGAGCGCGACGGCCATAATGTCACCGTCGCCACCGACGGCGCGCAGGGGCTGGATCTGATCCGGCAAGCGCGTGGCGGCTACGATCTGGTGGTGTCCGACATCCGCATGCCGGAAATGGACGGCATCGAAATGGCGACGGCCGCGGCGAGAGAGTTTCCGGCGATGAGAATCATGCTGATGACCGGCTATGCCGACCAGCGCGAGCGCGCCGAGGAACTCAACGGCATCATCCTCGATGTCGTGCAGAAGCCGTTCACGCTGGCCGAGATCCGCGCCCGCGTCGGCAAGGCGCTAAGCTGCTTCGCTTGAGACCGCACCGGCTGCCGGCGCGGCGCCTCGCCGACGCCCGCCGCCGAGCGCAAGCAGGCCGGCGCCGATGATCAGCGCCGCGCCGAGCACGGTCGTTTCGCGCGGCACCTCGGCGAAGAACAGGAACCCCCACAGCGGCGACCACAGGATGCCGGTATATTCGAACGTCGCGACGCGGTTGGCCGGCGCCATCCGGTAGGCCTGCGAGAGCAGGATCATGCCGGCGGACGCGACGAAGCCGCAGGCGGCCATCTTCAGGAAATCCGGCATCGTCGGCCATACCCATGGCCGCACCAGGAATTCGACGCTCGGATGCGCCGCATGGGTGATGCCGGCCACATGAAAGACGGCCGCAACGGCGACGGCGCCGCTGAGATAGGCACCGTTCTGGTAGAAGGCCATCACCGTCGATGATTCAGTGTCGCCGATGCGGCGCGCCATCAACTGCGAAAAGCCGTAGAGGAAGGCCGAGCCCAGCGACAGCAGTGCTGCCCAGTCGAACACGCCGGCGCCCGGACGCACCATCACCAGCACGCCGACCAGGCCGATCAGCACCGTCGCCAGCGTCTTCCACGAGACGCGCTCGCCGAGATAGGGACCGGCCATCGCCATGATGAACAACGGCGCCATGAAATAGAGCGCCACCGCGTCGGCCAGCGGCAGGGCGGCGATCGCCAGATAGTAGACCGTATAGGACGAGAACTGGATGAAGGCGCGCAGCGTCAGCATGCCTGCCCGCTTCGACAGCACCGCCTTCAGCCCGACATCGACTTGGACGAGAACGATCAGGATCGGCAGCGCGACGATGGCGCGGATCGCCATCACCTGGGTCACCGGATAGCCGCTCGACACCGCTTTCACCAGCGGATCCTGCAGTGAAAAGACCAGCACGCCGAGGCAGAGGCTCAGAATGCCTAGCACCATCCGGTTCTGCATCAGTGTCGGCCCCCCGCGAGCCGTTAGGGTATTCATTTCACGCAATTCCGGACGGAAAACCGCTGGGCCTGGAATTGCTCCAGATCAGGATGACGTTTCGGTGAACCGCCACCATGATCTAGCTCTTTGTTGAAGCGTGATCTTCTCCGAAAACCGGTTCACGCCTTTCGGGATCACGCTCGTAAAAAGAACCCGCTACCATTTTCAGGCAGCGGGTACGAGTGAGGACTCTTCGATTGGTCCGCGGCCGATTTCGCGGTCGCATATCCAATGGGTATGGGGACTATCCCGCGGCGTTTGACATCTTGCAAACGAATTGGAATGATGCCTGCAATCAAATTTGCTTATGGCGGAATCGATGAAGCCCGTGCTCGACAGCGACCTCCTGCGCACCTTCGTGGCGGTGGCCGAAACCGGCAATTTCACCCGCGCGGCCGAGAAAGCCGGGCGCACGCAATCGGCCGTGTCGATGCAGATGAAGAAGCTGGAGGACATGGTCGGCGACGATCTGTTCGAACGAGGCTCGCGCGGGGTGGCGCTGACGCGCCGCGGCGGCGAGCTCATTGTCAACGCGCGCCGGATCGTCTCTCTGCTCGACGAGACGGCCGCCTCGCTGGTGGCGCCGCCGCTCGGCGGGCTGGTGCGCATCGGCATCCCGGCCGAATATGGCCGGTCGATCCTGTCGCGGGCACTGGGCGAATTCGCCAAGCGGCATCCGCGCGTCGAGGTCACGGTGCGTTACGCGCATTCGGATTCGCAGGTGAGGGCGCTTGCGGCCGGCGAGCTCGATCTCGCCGTGGTGTTCGAATGGGAGGGCTCTTCCGGCGGCGAGGTGCTGATGCACGATCCGACGGTGTGGGTGACATCGACGCTGCATCACATGCATGAGGAACGGCCGGTGCCGATCGCGCTCTACAGCCGCAACGGCTGGTGCCGCGACTTTGCGATCAAGTCGCTGCAGCAGCGCGGCCTCGATTACCGCGTCGCCTACACCAGCGACACCAATGGCGGCCTGACGCTTGCGGTCACCTCGGGCCTGGCGATCGCGCCGATCTCGCGCAGCAACATCCCGGAGGATTGCCGCGAGCTGACGGTCGCCGACGGTTTCGGCGACATCGATTCCTCGAATGTCGTGCTGCACCGCAATCCGCTGGCGACCGGCGAGGCGATCGACGGCATGGAGAACGCGATCCGCGAGGCCTTCATGCTGACCCGGCAGGCGAGCGTGGCGGTTGGGCTTTAATCCGGCGGGCCGCTTTCGATCTGCCTCAGCCAACGCATGGCATCGTTCAGTCGGTCGTCGCCCCAGAACACCTCGCCGTCGACGAGGAAACTCGGCGAGCCGAAAATGCCCAGCGCCTTGGCCTGTTCCGTCGCGACGGCGAGATCAGCCTTGGCGGCGTCGCTGTCGGCCTGCCGCAAGATGGGCTCGGGTTCTCGCCCGGCCTTTTCGATACTTGCCGAGATGTTGGGCTCGCTCCCTGCGGGCTCGCCCAGCTCGAACCAGCGACGGTAGCTCTCCCGCGCATAGGCCTCGCACCAGCCTTCACGCGCGGCGATGACGGCGACACGATTGGCGCGCTCGAGTTCGGCAAGCGGATAGGGCGCCGGCAGCTTCGGCACCATCCCGTACATCGCGGCGCGGCGCTCGATATCGCGCCACATATAGGCGGCCTTTGCCGGCTTCCTGGCGAAGGGGATGTTGTCCATCTCGATCATGATCGAGCGCACGTTGAACGGTCGCCAGCGGAACTCGATGCCGGTTTCAGCCTGGATGTCCGCCAGTCGCATCACCGAAAGATAGCTGTAGGTGCTGCCGATGGAAAACCAGAAGTCGATCATCGCCATATCCCCTTGACGGCGACGATATCGGCAGCCGGGCCGGACGACAACCGACCGCGCTCAGTCGCTCTCGAAGAAAGTCAGGTGGTTGCCGAAGGGATCTATGACCGTGACCTCCTTCGTCTGCCACGGCGTCGTCTCCAGGCCTGGCCTGTTGAAGCGGTATTTCTTGGCAATAAACTCGCGATGCAAGTCAACGATACCGGCGACTGCGACGCGAATGTGGGCGCCCGGCGACCCGTCGCCATGATGCTCGCTCAAATGCAATTCGCAACCGTCGCGCGCGATGCCCATGTAGAGCGGCGCATTGTCGTCGAAGCGATGTTCGAAGCGGACTTCGAAGCCGAGGAAATCGAGATAGAATTCGCGCGCCTTGGCGATGTCGAACATGCGCAGGATCGGCGTGACGGTTCCAAGCTTTGGCATAGGCGACGGCAATCCGGAAGGGTTTGAGTGGTTCACGCAATTCCGGACGGAAAACCGCTTCACACTTTTCCTGGAATTGCTTTGGGCGAGCTTACTTCAGTTCCAGCAGCCGTTCGAGATAGCTGCGCTCGATGTCAGGGCTGAGCGCGTTGCCGAGCCGCTTGCGGATCGCGTCGAGGATCTGGCGCGCGCGCTGGACGTCGATCTCGTCGGGAACCTTGACCGAGGTGCCGTCATCGGGGCCGTTGGTGGCGCGCGGCCGTCCCAGCGGATCGCGGTCGGCATCCTGCTGGCGGCCGCCCTGCTCGCTGCCGCCCTGGTCGCCCTGCATGGCCTGCATCTGCTTCATCATGTCCTTGGCGCCGCGGCGCAGCGCCTCGAGCGCGCGGCCCTGGTGGCCGACGGCCTGGTCGCCATCGCCCTGGCCAAGCGATTTTTCGGCATTGCCCATCGATTTGCCGGCCTCGCCGAAGCCCTCATTGGGCTCCATGCCCATGCCCTCGAGGCCCTTCTTCAGTTGGTCGAGCTCGCTCTGCAGCTGGCCCTGGCCTTCCTGCAGCTGCTTCAGCGCATCGGCCAAATCCTTCGGCGACATTTTCGGCCGTCCCAGCGGATCGCGGTCCTGGCCGGGGCCGGGCCGCTGCTGCTGGTCGTCGGACTGGCCCTGCTCGCCGTCCTCGCCAAGCTGCTGCTGCTCGCCGCCTTCGCCACGCTGCCCGCGCTGCATCTGGTCCAGCCGGAAGGTGTCGTTCATCATTTCCTGCTGGCGGCGCATGATGTCGCCGAGCTTGTCCATCTGCTGGCGCAACTCGCTATCCTGCTCGCCGCCCGGCTGCTGACGGCCGGCCTGCAGGTTGTTCATCATGTCCTGCAGCTCGGAGAGAAGCTGCTGGGCCTTGTCGCGATCACCCGATTTGGCCAGGTTCTCGATCTGGTCCATCATGCGATCGATATCGCTCTGGCGCAGCTCGCGGCCGTTCTGCTGCATCTGCGGCGCGTTCGGGTTCTGCCGCGCGCGCTGGGCGAATTCCTGCAGGAACTGGTTCATCGCCTCGCGCAGTTCCTTCATCGCCTTCTCGATCTCCTGATCGCTGGCGCCGTTCTTGATGGCGTCCTGCAACGCCTGCTGCGCCTGGCGCAGCCGCCGCTCGGCGGCCGACAGATTGCCTTCCTCGATGCCGAGCGCGATTTCCCACAGATAGGACACGACGTTGCGCAGCTGGTCGTCGCTCTCGGAGAGCTTCAGCCGGCTCCTCGCGCTCATGATGGCGAGATAGTTCGACATGTTGTCGAACGTGTCCTCGGGACGCAGCGTGATCGCGTCCATCAGGTCGAGGACGCGCGGCTTGGCATTGGTGTCGAGCGCCAGCAGCCGGCGCTGCTCGATCAGCGCGCGGGCGAGCGGGTTGGCGAAAGGCCGCTCCGGCATCGCAAGCGTCTTGGTTTCGCTGGTCGCGGTGTGGCCGGCATCGTCGGTGACGCTCAGCGTCAGCTTGATGTTGGTGCCGGCCCAGACATGTTCGGTCAGGTCCTTGGTCGTCTTGGCGGCGTTCGCCTTGCCGCCGCGGCGCGGCAGCGTCAACGGCATGTCGGGCGCGCCGTAGAGCGGATGGGCCTTGGCCGCCGGCGGGTCCGACAGCTCGAAAACGGCCTTGCCTGAGGCCGCGCCATAGTCGTCGTCGATCTGGTAGTTCAACTCGATGGAGCCGTTGACGGCACGCTTCGGTTCGCCGACGAAACGGATCGTCGGCGGCTTGTCGGGAATGACGGCGAAGGCCCAGTGACCGAGATCGCCCTCGCCGGATTTCAGCGTCAGCGTGCCGTTGGTGTTCAGCTTGCCGGAGAACTGGCGCACCTTTGGCGCCGTCTGGCTGGCGGCGGCGGGCACGGTTCCTTTGGGTACGGGGGGCGCCGTGGGCTCGATGGCGCGGTCATTGCCGCCTTGATCGGCATAGCTCAGCGTTTCCTCACCCGAGCCGCCAGTGACGCGCAGCGAAACGTCGCTGCCCTGCGGAACGGAGAAGGTCTGGACGGCCTGGTTGGCATCGGCGGTCAGGAACAGCGGAGCCTTGCCGGTGTAGGCGGGCGGCGTCACCCAGGCGTCGATGCGCGGCGGCACCGCGTCATGCGCGGCGCGGGCGACAAAAGCGTCGCTGACCCTGCCGCCAAAGGGTCCAAAGGAGAAGGCCAAAGCCGTGACGAACAGCAGCCCCGCCACGGCGCGCAGGCCCCAGCGGTCATACTCCGGCACGCCGGTGCGCGGCCGGTCGGCGCCAAGGTTGGAAAGCCGCTCGGCCATGCGCTTCTGGTGCTCGCGCCACAGCGCCTGCGAGAAGGTGCTGTCGGTGCCGCTCGGCCGGTCGGTCTGCACCTGCACTGGGCTGTGCAGCAATTCGTTCGCCGCCTCGATGCGCCTGTCGACCTCGGCCGCCGAGGGCATGCGGAAGAAGCGCAGCGGATAGAGAGCCGCGAGCGCCGCCAGCGCGAACAGGATCAGAAGGCCGATACGCGCCGCGTCCGGCAGACGCGGGAACAGGCCGAACCATGAAAAGCTGAGGAACAGGCTGGCGACGACCAGCAGCGGCAGCACCAGCGGCCAGGCGCGCTCGAAGAGCATCGAGGCCCGCGTTGCCAAGCGGCTGAGCGCCAAGCGCCCCGCCAGGCCGCGTTCGCCGCTGGAAATGGGTCGTTCGGTCATCGGCCCTTCCTGCCAGGGCACAATAGCCCGGACGTCATCGGCAGAAGGATACCAGCAAACACGGCAAAGGCGAGGCGGGTTCCAAAAACGTGAAGCGGTTTGGCCGGGTTATGATCAGAAATTGGCCGGATTCGTGTTGGAACCGCAGACGAGCACTGCCACGCGCTCGCTCTCCGCCGGCATATAGCGCCCCGACAGCATGGCGGCAAAGGCCGCGGCGCCACCGGGCTCGGCGATGATTCGCACGCGGTCCCACAGCGCCTTCTGCGCCACGACGATGTCGTCGTCGCTGACCAGGATCGAGCGTTCGACGAAGGCCTCGGCGATCGGGAACATCATTTCGCCGACGCGCTTCGGCGCCAGCGAATCGGCGGCAATGCCTTCGGCGGGCGCATCGACCGGATGGCCGGCCTCCAGGGCGCGGTAAAGTGTCGGCGCTCCCTCGGGCTCGATGGCGATGATGCGGATGCGCCCCGAGAACCAGGCGGCGATGCCGCCGATCAGGCCGCCGCCGCCGACGGCGACAAGCAGCGTGTCGATTTCAGGCAGGTCGGCCTCGATCTCCAGGCCGAGCGTGCCCTGGCCGAGCAGCGTCTCCGCCTGGTTGAAGGCGTGCACCTGCAGGGCGCCGGTCCTGGCTGCAAAATCCTCGCTGGCGGCGAGTGCCTCTGCATAGCGCGCGCCGCCGACCACCAGCTCCGCACCGTAGCCGCGAATGCGCGCGAGCTTCGCCGGCGGGCTGACCTCGGGCACGAAGATGCTGGCCTTGTGGCCGAGCTTCATGGCGGCGTAAGCGACCGCGGCGCCATGATTTCCGCCGGACGCGGCGACCACGCCAGCCTCGGGCACCTGGCGTTCGAGCAGGTTGGTGAAGGCGCCACGCGCCTTGAACGAGCCGGAATGCTGCAGGCATTCGAGCTTCAGATCGACCGGAAAGGCGGGACAGCCGAAATCCGCCATGTCGACGCGCATCACCGGGGTGTGGCGGATATAGGGGCGGATGCGCGGCTCGACAGCGGCGATGCGCTCGCGCGTGATCGTTCTGGTGTTCAACATGACCTGCTCCTCGGGATTGACTTCAATTAGTAACTTAGCAAAATGGCTAAATGCAAGAGGTCGACATCTTCAAGGCGATCGCCAATGAGCGCAGGCTGCAGATCCTCGATTGGCTCAAGGATCCGCGCGCGCATTTTCCGCGCCAGGCCGATGGCGACCTGGTCGAGGACGGTGTCTGCGCGCTGCTGATCGCCGAAAAGCTCGGCATCACCCAGGCGACGCTGAGCGAGCACATGCGCGTGCTGACCCAGGCCGGCCTGCTCAGCACCAAGCGCACCAAGCAATGGATCTTCTATCGCCGCGACGAGGGCCGGATCGCCGAGGCCAAGGCGCTGATCCAAGAGAAGATCTAGACTAGCTCTTCGTCAGGCGCGCTACTTCAGCCAGTCGGGGACCGAATCCAGTCCGAGCAGGTCCTCATAGGTCTGGCGCGGCCGCACGACATGGAAGCGGTCGCCGTCGACCAGAACCTCGGGCACCAGAAGCCTGGTGTTGTAGGTGCCGGCCTGCACCGCGCCGTAGGCGCCGGCGGTGGAAACGGCGATCAGGTCGCCGGCCTTCAGCTTCGGCAGGTCGCGGTCGAGGCCGATGAAATCGCCGGTCTCGCAGACCGGGCCGACGACGTCGACCTTCATGCGCGGCGTGGAAGCGGGTGGCTGCACCACCGGCTTGATGTCGTGGAAGGCGTCATAGAGCGTCGGCCGGATCAGGTCGTTCATGGCGGCGTCGACGACAAGAAAGTTCTTGGCGTCGCCCTCCTTCACATAGATGACCTCAGACACCAGGATGCCGGCATTGCCGACGATCAGGCGGCCGGGCTCGAACATCACCTTCAGGCCCAGCCTGGTGACGTGCTTCCTGACGATCTCGGCATAGGCGTCGGGCAGCGGCGGCGGGCTGTTGTCGACGCGGTAGGGAATGCCGAGACCGCCGCCGAGATCGACATGCTCGATGGCATGTCCGTCGGCGCGCAACGCCCCGACCAGTTCGACCAGCAGCGCGAAGGCATCGTCGAACGGCCGCAATTCGGTGATCTGGCTGCCGATATGGGTATCGATGCCGGTCACCTTGATGCCCGGCAGTTGCGCAGCACGGGCATAGACCTGCCGCGCGCGCTGCCACGGAATGCCGAACTTGTTCTCGGCCTTGCCGGTCGAGATCTTCTTGTGCGTTCTGGCATCGACATCCGGATTGATGCGCAGCGACATGGGCGCCAGCTTGCCGAGCGCCACGGCGCGCGCCGACAAAAGCTCCAGCTCGGGCTCGGATTCGACGTTGAAGCAGAGAATGCCGGCGGAAAGCGCGAAGTCCATCTCGCGCGCGGTCTTGCCGACGCCGGAAAACAGGATCTTGTTGGCCGGGATGCCGGCGGCCAGGGCGCGGCGCAATTCGCCTTCGGAGACGACGTCGGCGCCGGCGCCCTGCCTGGCCAGCGTCCTCAGCACGGCCTGGTTGGAGTTCGCCTTCATGGCGTAGCAGACCAGAGCGTCGAGGCCGGAAAAAGCTTGCCTGAAGACGCGGAAATGCCGGGTCAGCGTCGCCGTCGAATAGCAATAGAAGGGGGTGCCGACCTCGGCTGCGATATCAGGGATGGCGACATCCTCGGCATGGAGAACGCCGTCGCGGTAATCGAAATGGTTCACAGGGTCCGGTTCCGAAAAGTTGAAGCTCGATGAGATCGGGTCGATCTCATCGGCTCTAGAGCAGGGGATCGAGGATGAACTTCCTGTCCTTGACCGGTTTTTCCGGCTCGGGCGGCACCGGCTGCTTGGCTTTTTCCGCATCCTTGCGCGCCTGCTCCGCCGCCTCATAGGGCGTGTCGAGGCCGGTCTTCCTGCCGCAGGCCGTGACGGTGACAACCGCCGCCAGCAGCGCGAGCGTCACCAAAATCCTGCTACGGGTCATCGATCCATCCGTTCGAAACTGATTGCGTGCTGCGCTTTTAGCCGAGTTTTCAGCGCTTTGCATCCCGGCAATTGTTTTGATGCATGTCGTTGTCCCAGAACCGCTGCACACTTCTCGGCGACATGCACTAAGCTTTGTCGAGACGCTTTTTCCAGTAGCGGACCTGCTTTCGCACTTCCGACGGCGCGGTGCCGCCGAAGCTCGTGCGGCTCTTCACCGAATTCTGCACGGCAAGCACCGAGAAGATGCCGTCAGTGATGCCGGGATGGATCGAACGCAGGTCCTCCAGCGAGAGCTTTTCCAACCCGACCTTCTTCTCCTCGGCGAGCGCCACGGCGCGGCCGGTGACATGATGAGCCTCGCGGAAGGGCAGGCCCAGATTGCGCACCAGCCAGTCGGCAAGGTCGGTCGCGGTGGCGTGACCTGCGCCGGCGGCCTTCTTCATGGCGGCGGCGTTGACGCTCATGTCGCGCACCATGCCGGCGGTCGCCGCCAGCATCAGGTCGAGCGTCTCGGCGGCGTCGAAAACCGCTTCCTTGTCTTCCTGCATGTCCTTGCCGTAGGTCAGTGGCATGCCCTTCATCACGGTCAGCAGGCCGATGAGATGGCCGTTGACGCGGCCGGTCTTGCCGCGCACCAGTTCGGCGGCGTCCGGGTTCTTCTTCTGCGGCATGATCGAGGAGCCGGTGGAGAAGGAATCCGACAGGCGGATGAAGCCGAATTGCGGCGTCGACCAGATGATGATCTCCTCGGCGAGCCTGGAGAGGTGCGTCGCGCAGATCGCGGCGAGGCTCAGGAATTCGAGCGCGAAATCGCGATCCGAGACGCTGTCGAGGGAATTGCGCGTCGGCTCGCGGAAGCCCAGCGCCTTGGCGGTCATGTGGCGGTCAATGCCGAAACTGGTGCCGGCAAGGGCCGCCGCGCCCAGCGGGCTTTCGTCCATGCGCTCGATGGCGTCGTTGACGCGCGAGAGGTCGCGGCCGAACATTTCGACATAGGCCATGCAATGGTGGCCGAAAGTCACGGGCTGCGCGGCCTGCATATGGGTGAAACCGGGCATGACGGTCGCCGCATGCTCCTCGGCGCGTTCCAGGAGCGCGGCGATCAGATCCTTCAACGCCTGGGCGACGCGCTGGCACTCCTGCTTGACCCAGAGCCTCAGGTCGACCGCCACCTGGTCGTTGCGCGAGCGGGCGGTGTGCAGGCGTCCGGCCGCCGCGCCGATCAGGTCGGCAAGGCGGGCCTCGACATTCATGTGGATGTCTTCCAGCTTGGTCGAGAATTCGAACGTGCCGGCCTCGATCTCTTTCAGGATCGTGTTCAGCCCGTGAGCGATTTTTTCTTGATCTGCCGCCGAAATAATGCCCGTTTCAGCCAACATCTGGCTATGGGCGATCGATCCGCCTATGTCCTGCGCATAGAGCTTGCGGTCGAAGCCGATCGACGCGTTGATGGCTTCCATGATCGCGGCCGGACCCGAGGCAAAACGTCCGCCCCACATCTGGTTGCTGGCCTTCTTGTCGCTCATCGCTATAACCCGTGCTCCGGAGCAGTTTTGAAAATGGCAGACGGCAAGAGATTCTTTTTTCCGGCTACGCGCCTCATCCTTGCCGCTTTGGTGGCGGGCGTGCTGGCCGGCGCGGTCGCGGTATATGTCAGCGAGAGCGGTTCTGGCAACAACGCTGCCCCCGGGAAGGTCGCCGCGGCCGCCGGCAAGGACGATGCCGCCTGCGCGGCCAAGGCCGGGCGCGCCAAGCAGATCGCCGCGAAGGCCGTCGGCCAGGTCGCGGCCCTGCAGCCGGCCGACCCGCCGCAATCGCTGAAGAGCCTGGCCTTCAACGGCCCCGACGGCAAGCCGATGACGCTGGCCGATCATGCCGGCAAGACGGTGCTGCTCAATCTGTGGGCGACATGGTGCGCGCCGTGCCGCGCCGAGATGCCCGCCCTCGATGCGCTGCAGAAGGAAAAGGGCGGCAATGCCTTCGAGGTCGTCGCGGTCAATGTCGATACCGGCGACGACACGAAGCCGAAGAAGTTCCTCAAGGAGATCGGCGTCGAGACGCTCGGCTTCTACCGGGATCCGACGATCGCGCTGTTCAATGAAGTGAAGACGCGCGGGCTGGCGCTCGGGCTTCCGGTCACCATGCTGATCGATGGCGAAGGCTGCCTGATCGCGCATATGAACGGCCCGGCCGAATGGTCGAGCCCCGACGCCAAGCGGCTGGTGGAAGCGGCCGTGGGACCGTGACCGCCGGGTCGGTGCCCATCCGATGACCGTTACTTCACCCGCACCGTCACCACCAACGCCTCGTGATCGGCGCTCGGGCTGCCGTCCGGCAACACCGCCGGCAGCGTCGCCGGCGCGCTTGCCGTGAGGCCGCGGGTGAAAAACCAGTCGATATGACCGGCAGGCGTCAAATCGCCGGCCGCGCGCCGCTGGGTGGGCTTGTCGAAAGCATTGGCCGTCTTCCAGTCGTAGCCATGCTCGGCAAACACCGCGAACAAGGGCTCATGACGCTCCGGATCCATCAGCCGGTCCGGCTCGGCGGCGACGCGCTCTAGCCAAGCGGCGGGATCGTCATTGCGTTCCGGATAGGTGGCGGTCAGCGTATTGAAATCGCCGCCGATGAGGACCGGCGCATCCGCGTCATATCTGTCGATGGCGTCGAGCAGATGGCGCGTCTGGTCGGCGCGGCCGGCTGGCGTCGTGCGGTTTTCGAGATGCACCGAAGCGACGGTGACCCGATGGTCGCCGACCATCACCTGGCCGCCAAGCGCCATGCGGCCGCCGATGCGCGGCTGGCCGTGCTCCGGCAGGAACCAGGCGCCGGCGGCGTCCAGGCGAATGAGAAAAGGCCGCAGCAGCGGAACGGCGCTGGTTACGGCATTGCCGTGGAAGCCCTCGCTGTTCTCAGCGCTGCCATTTGCCGCCTGCTCCGTCTCGTTGCCGGTGCCGAGTTCCAGGAACTCGACGCCATAGGCGTAGGAATGAGCTAGGCGATCGGCAAGCCGGCTCAACAGATGGCCGTTGCCGGAGCGCGCCATGCCCTTGTCGACCTCCGACAGCAGCACGACGTCCGGCGCCCGGCCGGCGATCGTTGCGGCGATGGCATCGACATGACGCAGCCGCTCGACATTCCAGGCCAGCACGGTCAGGCTCTCGCCGGCGCTCCCACGCGACGCCTGGCCGCCGATCTCGATTTCACCGAGGGCGGGAACGGCGGCGGCATGGCGCAGATGGGTGGCGCTGTCGCGGGGCCCGTCCCGCATGGCGTTGCGGGCGGCGACGGGCACGTGCGTGAGCTGCGGGACCAGCATGTCTCTTGTCATCCATTTAGCCGGTTAATCACGGTAGGTCTTTTCGCCGCTTCGAGGCGCCCTAGCTTCCTAGAGCGCCGATGTGACGTTTTCATGCCGGCGCGACCGCTGCCAGGGGAGGAGAGACTGGCTGTCCACAGTGGCCGCCTGCCGATCCAGGGGGCACAACAGAACTGTCACATACCTTCTCTATGAGAGCGGGCAAGGACTTGCGCAAAACCCTTGTCACACTGCCATTCAAGAGGGAAAAACCATGACGATCATCAAGCGGGGCTTCGCTGCCCTTGCCGCCGGCGCGCTCAGCACCGCGCTTGCGGTTCCTGCTTTTGCGGAGCCGGTCAAATTCGACTTCTGGTTCGGTCTTTCGGGCGATCTCGCCCGCGTCGTCGATACGCTGTGCAAGAACTTCAACGATTCCCAGAAGGACTACGAAGTCGTCTGCACCAGCCAGGGCAATTACGACGCCACGCTGCAGAACACGATCGCCGCTTTCCGGGCCGGCAAGCAGCCCACCGTCGTCCAGGTCTATGACGTCGGCACCGCCACCATGATGCTGTCGGGCGCCTACAAGCCCGCCGACAAGCTGATGGAAGAGAACGGCTACAAGATCGACTACAGCGACTATTTCCCCGGCATCGCGCGCTACTACGCGACCTCGAAGGGCGAGATGCTGTCCTTCCCGTTCAACTCGTCGACGGCGCTGATGTACTGGAACAAGGACGCCTTCGCCAAGATCGGCAAGACCGAAGCGCCCAAGACCTGGGAAGACGTCGGCGCCGACCTCAAGGCTTTGAAGGACGCAGGCTATGATTGCCCGATGGCGATCAACATCTCGGCCAATGAAAGCTGGCAGCTGATGGAGCAGTTCTCGGCGCTGCACAACCAGCCGGTCGCCACCAAGAACAACGGCTATGACGGTCTCGACGCGCGTCTGGAAGTCAACAAGACCAAGTTCGTCCAGTACGTTACTGACCTCAAGAAGTGGTATGACGCCGGCCTGGTCAAGATCAAGTCGAAGGACCTCGGCCAGGATATGGTGCAGGCCTTCGCCACCGGCACCTGCCAGCTCATCCTGACCTCGGTCGGCGATCACGGCACGGTCGGCCGCACCCAGAAGGAAGGCATGAACTGGGACGTCGCCGAGCTGCCGGTCTATGCCGGCACCGAGCGCAAGAACTCGCTGGTCGGCGGCGCTTCGCTGTGGGTGCTGTCGGGCAAGTCGGACGCCGAATACAAGGGCGCGGCGGCCTTCCTCAACTTCATCCACGACCCCAAGACCGCTTTGTTCTGGTCGACCAACACCGGCTACATTCCGGTGACGAAGTCGGGCTTCGATTTCATGAAGTCCAACGGCTTCTACGACAAGGCCCCCTACAAGGGCCGTGAAGTCGCGATCGAGAGCCTGACCGCGTCGGAGCCGACCGAGATCACCCGCGGCGTCCGCCTCGGCAACTTCACCCAGATCCGCGCCGAGTTCGGCACGCAGATGCAGGCGATCTTCGCCAACAAGGTCAGCGTGCAGGAAGGCCTCGACACTCTGGTCAAGAATGGCGACGCGATCCTCGAGCGCTTCCAGCAGACCTATCCGGGTAAGACCCTGCCCTGATCCCGGATAGCGGAACGGCCGCCCGTCGAGATTCGACGGGCGGCCATTTCATATCTAGTTTGTCCCGCGAAGGCGGGCTGATGGTTCCACTGCATCGGCGGATCGATGGAAAAACGCGTCACTTTCGGCAGATGGACGATCGGCATCCTGTTCGCGGTGCCGCAGTTGTTGCTGATCTTCACCTTCTTCTACTGGCCGGCCGGCCAGGCGGTCTACTGGTCGCTGACGCTGCAGCAGCCCTGGGGCGGCGGCAACATCTGGGTCGGGCTCGACAATTTCCGCTCGATCCTGTCCAACGCCGACTACTGGAATTCCATCACCGCCAGCATGATCTTCGCCGGTATCAGCACGGGCCTTGCGATGGTCATCGCGCTGGTGCTCGCCGCCCTGACCGACCGGCAACTTGCCGGCTCATGGCTCTATCGCGTGGTGCTGATCTGGCCCTACGGCATCGCCGCGCCCGCTTTGGCGCTGGCCTTTCGTTTCATCCTGGCGCCGGAAGCCGGCTTCATGGCCGTCGTCAATAAGGTTTGGCCGGGCTTCTGGGATCCCGGTCTCGACGGCGCCGACGCGATGGCCTCTGTCATCATCGCCTTCTCCTGGAAATATGTCGGCTATAATTTCATCTTCTTCCTCGCCGCCTTCCAGGCGATCCCGCGTTCGCTGATCGAGGCGGCGGCGATGGACGGCTCCGGCGTCATCAGGCGTTTCTGGGATATCCAATTCCCGCTGATCACGCCGACGATCTTCTTCCTGCTGGTCATCAACATCACCGAGAGTTTTCAGGATTCCTTCGGCATCGTCGACATCATGACCGCCGGCGGGCCGGCCAACGCCACCAATCTGATGGTCTACAAGATCTATTCCGACGGCTTCAAAGGCCTGGATTATTCAGGCGCGGCCGCGCAGAGCATCATCCTGATGCTGCTCATCATCGCTCTCACCATCGTCCAGTTCCGCTTCATCGAGCGGCGCGTGCACTATCGTTGAGGCGGGCCATGGTCGAACGCACCCCGATCCTCAACTTCTTCACGCATCTCATCCTGTTCGTCGGCTTTGTATTCTGCGTGGCGCCGTTCGTCATCGTGGCGATTGCCGCCTCGCACAATCTGAAGGACGTCAACGACGTGCCGATGTCGCTGCTGCCGGGCAGCGATTTCTGGGTCAACGTCAAGACAGCGTGGACGACCGCGGATCTCGGCCCGAAGCTGCTGAACAGTTTCATCATGGCGTTCGGCGTTGCCGCCGGCAAAGTGATCATCTCGGCGTTGACCGCCTTCTCGATCGTCTATTTCCGCTACCCCGGCCGCATGCTGATCTTCTGGCTGATCTTCATCACGCTGATGCTGCCGCTGGAAGTGCGCATCGTGCCGACCTACGCGGTGGTCGCCAACGTGCTCGAGCCTTATCAGACGATCATGGACCTGACAGGGCTGTCCTGGGTGATCGAGAAGGTGTCCGGCGTTCAGGTCCAGCTCAGCCTGGGACTGCTCAATTCCTATAGCGGCCTGATCCTGCCGTTGATTGCGACCGCCACCGGCACCTTCCTTTACCGGCAGTTCTTCCTGACCGTGCCGGACGAATTGACCGAGGCCGCGCGCATGGACGGCGCCGGCGCGCTGCGCTTCTTCGTCGATATCCTTCTGCCACTGTCGCGCAACAACATGGCGGCGCTCGGCACCATCATGTTCCTGTGGGCCTGGAACCAGTATCTGTGGCCGCTGCTTATCACCACGGACCAGTCGCACGCGATGGCGGTGACCGAGCTGAAGCAGCTCATCCCGAATGTCGGCGGCGCGCCGGAATGGCATATCGCCATGGCCGGCACGCTGATCATCATGCTGCCGCCGCTGATCGTCGTGGTGCTGATGCAGCGCTGGTTCGTGCGCGGCCTGATCGCTACCGAAAAATAGGGAGACAAAAATGGCCTCCATAACCATTCGCGGCGTCAAGAAGAACTACGCCAAGACGCAGGTCGTGCACGGCGTCGACCTCGACTTCGCCTCGGGCGAGTTCGTCGTCATCCTGGGTCCGTCCGGTTGCGGCAAGTCCACGCTGCTCAGGATGATCGCGGGGCTGGAAGAGATTTCCGACGGCACGATCGCGATCGACGGCACGGTGGTCAACAAGCTCGAGCCGCGTGAGCGCGGTTGCGCCATGGTGTTCCAGAACTACGCGCTCTATCCGCATATGAGCGTGGCGCAGAACATCGGCTATTCGCTGAAGGTGGCCGGAGTTGCGTCGGCCGAGCGCACCCAGCGCATCCAGGCGGTGGCGCGCGTCCTGGAGCTGGAGCACCTGCTCGACCGCAAGCCGATGGCACTGTCCGGCGGCCAGCGCCAGCGCGTCGCCATGGGCCGTGCCATGATCCGCGAGCCGAAGGTGTTCCTCTTCGACGAGCCGCTCTCCAATCTCGACGCAAAGCTGCGGGTGCAGATGCGCTCCGAGATCCGCAAGCTGCACCGGCGCCTCAGCGCCACTTCGGTCTTCGTCACGCATGACCAGGTCGAGGCGATGACGCTGGCCGACCGGCTGGTGGTGATGAATGGCGGCCGCGTCGAGCAGGTCGGCACGCCGGCGGAAGTCTACAGCCGGCCGGCAAGCCGCTTCGTCGCCACCTTCGTCGGCGCGCCGGCGATGAACATGCTCGAAGGGACCGTCACGCTCGACGGCCTGTCATTGCTGGGCGACAGCCGCAAGCTCAACGTGTCGCGCACGGGCCTGCCCGTCGGCGCGCAAGTCGCGGTCGGCGTCCGGCCGGAGGCGGTACGCATGGTGGCGCCGGGCACGCCGGGGGCGCTCACGGCGAGCGTCGACCTCATCGAGGAGTTGGGCGCCGGCCGCGTCATCTATGTCGATCTCGACGGTGCGCCGTTCTCCATCGTGACGTCGGAGACCGTCCACCCCGAACCGGGCAGCACGGTCGGCCTGCAGTTCGCCGAATCGGACCTGCACTTCTTCTCCTCGGAGACGGGTGGCAGGCTCGACGTGTTCAAGGCTTCGGTGCCGGAACCGGCCCCGGCGACGTTGTGAATTTGATTTGAGGGTTCATGCAATGAAAATCATCCACGTCACCGACGTCCATCTCGGTCGTCGGCGCGAGATGCGCTACGGCGCGAACCTGAATGAGCGACTCGATCGATGCATCGATCATATCAATGCGCGGCATGGAGATGCCACGCTGTGCATCTTCACCGGCGACCTGACCGATGACGGAGAGGCCGAGAGCTATGCCGACCTGAAGGCGGCGCTGAGCCGGCTCACCGTGCCTTACCGTCTATTGCCCGGAAACCACGACCGGCGCGCCAATCTCATCGCCGCCTTTCCCGAGAATGGAACCGATGGCAACGGCTTCGCGCAGTCGGTTTTCGACACGCCGGAAGGGCGCCTGGTTTTTCTCGACAGCCTGGCGGAGGGCCGCGTCACCGGCGAGTTGTGCGACAACCGACTTGGCTGGCTCGATGCACGGCTTGGCGAGACGGCGGGCAAGGCGGCTTATATCTTCCTGCATCATCCGCCGGTCGAGCTCGGGCTTACATTGCTCGACCCGCTGGGCCTCGAACAGCCGCAGCGGCTCCTCGATGTGCTGACCCGCCACGGCAATGTCCGCTACGTCTTCTTCGGCCATGTCCACCGCGATATCGCCGGCACCATCGCC
Source organism: Mesorhizobium humile (assembly GCF_033977215.1). Classification (NCBI taxonomy): domain Bacteria; kingdom Pseudomonadati; phylum Pseudomonadota; class Alphaproteobacteria; order Hyphomicrobiales; family Phyllobacteriaceae; genus Mesorhizobium; species Mesorhizobium humile. The sequence continues at coordinate 64,423 of NZ_JAVIIV010000010.1, read as the reverse complement.
GGCATTCCGTTCTCGGTGCAGCGCGGCCTGCATGCCCGCTTCATGCTCGACCTGGTCGGCGATGAGGTGGTCGAGCAGGCGCCGCCCGCCTATTCGATCATCCTGATCGACGGCACTCGCGTCGTCATCCACAGCCACGATTTCCTGGAGCAATGGCCGCTGTGGTCGCCGGCGACGGGGCAGCGGGTGCGGTAGATCACTCAAGCAACAGTGTGGGCGTTCCCTGTCCTTCGACCAGCTTGATCGCTTTCCTATCGAAAGACACGAAGGTTTCGCCACCGAGCCACTGACCGTCGAACGCGATCACGCCATCGGCGAAATCTCCACCGGCGTCGAGCACGGCCAGGCCCGCTTCGATCGTTGGGCGGTTGGCCACGACGTTGCGCATGTCGAGGATGCGGCGGATCGAGGCGGATATATCAGGCCGTGCAACCCGGTAACTTCTATCCAGCACCCAAACAAACTCGCAGAGCGCTTGAACGCTGATCGCGACCAATTCGGCCCCCTCCAGGGCCTGGGCTGCTTTCTGTTGCTGCGTTGGGTCATCCCCGACGACAAGGCGCAACAGCACGTTGGTGTCGAGGCTGATCTTCACTTGCGCTCGATACCGCGCATCCCGCCCAAAGCGCCGGCGTCGGCGATCGCATCGTTGATCTCCTCGATCGAAAGCCGTGCGCCGTTCGTTTTGCCCTTGAGCATTCCGCTCAGCTCTTGCCAGGAGCCCTTGCCCTGGTCAGCTTTCAGCTCCGCTCGCCCACCGGGTAGAAGATCAAGCCTGATCTTGTCGCCGGGCTGGATGCCGAGGTGCTTGAGCACGTCCTTCCGGAATGTGACCTGGCCTCGTGCTGTAACCGTCAATGTCGTCATGATGTGGCCTGCTAGAGCGGTTCACCGTTTCACGGAAACGGCGAACCACTCTATCTCCTGTTTTGACGCAATTCCTGACGGAAGGTTACGGCGAAGACGCCGAACTTAACCGCTCACACTTTTCCAGGAATTGCTCTAGCGCTAAAAATAATGCATAATTGCATTATTCTCAAGACGGAGATCAAGCAAACACATGCGCCTTGCCGGTGACGGTGAGGCGCACGATCTCGCCGACAGCAGGCGCGTCCATGCCTGTCCTGCGCAGGACGAGCGGCGTGTTGCCGATGGCGGCGGCATCGGGCGGATCCGGGCTGTTGAGCAGCCGCACGGCGACGGTGCAGACCGAGCCCGCGAACTCGCAGTCCGTCACTTCGCCGAACAGCATGTCCGGCGTGCCGGACATGCCTTCGCGCGAGGTCCGCTTGAGCAGGACCTGCTCGGGCCGCAGCATGATGCGCGCAACATCGCGCCGTTCCTTGGTGTCGACCGCGATGCGGCCGAGCCGCGATACGGCAAAGCCGTCCGCGATCCTGGCCGGCACGATGATGGCGTCGCCGAGGAACTCGGCGACCATCCTGTCCCTGGGCTGGAAATAGAGCTCGCGCGGCGTGCCGACCTGCGAGAACAGGCCTTCGCGCATCACCGCCACCTGGCTGGCGAAGGACAGCGCCTCGGCCTGGTCGTGCGTGACCAGTATGGTGGTGATGCCCGCTTCTTCCAGAAGCTCGGCCACCGCCTTGCGCATCGAGGCGCGAAGCCCGGTGTCGAGCGCCGAGAAAGGTTCGTCGAGCAGCATCAGCCTGGGCTTCATCGCCATGGCGCGGGCAAGCGCCACGCGCTGCTGCTGGCCGCCGGAAAGCTCGTGCGGCCGCCGCTTCAGGATCGCCTTGTCCAGCCCGACGATGTAGGCGAGCTCGACGATGCGCTCCATGCGCTTGTCCTCGCTGCGGGCCATGCCGAAACCGATATTGTCGGCGATGCTGAGATGCGGGAACAGGGCGCCGTCCTGTGCCACCACGCCGATGCCGCGGCGATGCGCCGGCACGGCCGCGCCACCATTGGCGAGCACCTTGCCGTCGAGCGCGATACGGCCGCGGTCCGGCGCCTCGAAGCCGGCGATCAGCCGGAGCAAGGTGGTCTTGCCGCAGCCGGACGGTCCGACGATCGCGGTGCGGCTGCCGCTTTCCACCTTAAGGTCGACGCCGGCGAGCGCCGCCACCGGGCCGTAGTTTTTCGCGACGCCGCTGAGTTCGAGAAAGCTCATCGTCCGGCCATCCGCTTCGATTGGACGTAGAGCCACCAGGTCATCGGCAACGACATCGCCACCATGATCAGCGCGTAAGGGGCGGCGGAGGCGTAGTCGATCTCGCCGCTGTAGGACCAGAAGGCCATCGCCAGGGTGCGGGTGCCGTTGGGTGCCAGCATCTGGGTGGCGGTGAGCTCGTTGGTGATGCCGAGCGCCACCATCGCCATGCCGGCCGCCGCGCCCGGCGCCGACAGGCGTATGGTCGTCGACCACAGCGCCTTGACCGGCGACCGGCCGAGGCTGGAAGCGGCGCGTTCCAGCTCCACCGGCGCCTGTGCGATCGAGGCGCGCAGGCTGATCAGCGCCCGTGGCAGGAACATCAGCGCGTAACCGAACAGGATGGTGAACAGCGTCTGATAGAGCGGCAGCGCGACGCGCACGGTGATCGTCACCAGCGCCAGCGCGATGACCACGCCCGGCAACGCGCCGACGATATAGTTGCAGCTCTCGAGCAGGCGCTGCAGCGGCCCCGGCGCGCGGATCGAGATCCAGGCCATCGGCATGGCGGCCAGCGTTGCAAGCACCGCGCCGGCAATGGCGAGGAACAGCGTCTGGCCGAGCGCCAGGCCGATCTCGTCCCAACGCCAGACATCGGTGCCGCCGGCGAGCAGCCAGCGGCCGACCGTGACGAAGGGCACGCCGAGCGACAGCAGCGCGACGCCCGCCGGCAAAAGCAGGCAGGGCAAGGTGGCGCGGCCGAGGCGAGCGCGCTGCTGCTGGCGTGCGGCGCCGGAACCGACACGCGCATAGCGTTCCTCGCCACGGACCATCACCTCGAGGGCGAGCAGGAAAAGGCAGCAGACCACCAGCACGGCGGCCAGCATGTTGGCGGCCGGGCCGTTGAAGGTCGACTGGAACTGGTCGACGATCGCGGTTGTGAAGGTGTCGAAACGGATGAAGACATAGAGGCCGTATTCGGCCAGAAGATGCAGGCCGACCAGCAGTGAGCCGCCGCAGACGGCGAGCCTGAGCTGCGGCAGCACGACGCGCGCGAAAACCCGCCACGGATCAAGACCAAGCGCCGCGGCCGCATCCTCCAGCGCCGGATCGAGCCGACGCAGCGCGGCGGCGATCGGCAGATAGAGGAACGGGAAATAGGCGATGACGGAGACCAGCACGCCGGCCCACAGCCCGTGCAGGCCCGGAACGAAGCTGATCCAAGCATAGCTGTGAACGAAAGCAGGGATGGCGAGCGGCGCGACCGAAAGCCAAGACCACCAGCGGTTGCCCGGCAGGTCGCTGCGTTCGGTCAGCCAGGCCAGCGCCACCGAGAGCACGATGGCGATCGGCACGGTGACGGCGACGAGGAGCACGGTGTTGACCAGCAATTCGCCGACGCGCGGCCGCAAGATCAGTGCCACTACGGTGTCCCAGCCGGTCTGGATCGCGACCCAGACGATGAAGGCGAGCGGCAGCAGCGCGATAAGCGCGATCAGGGCGGCGGCGAGCGTGATCCAAGAGGTGGACCGGCGCTTCTTCATCCCGGCCGCAGGCAGTTTTGCCGGCATCATGTCTATCGCCGACTGCATCAGGCGCGCCACCATGTCGCCGGCGCCGTATGGCGGAAGCGATCTGATAAGCCGCGTAAGCGGCTCGAGGCGCAGCCGATCGTCATTCGACGCAGCGATCTCCAAACAAAAACGCTCCCGCGGATGGCGAATTGCCGCGGGAGCACGGTCGTTCGCCCTTTTAGGACGAACGTGAACTAAAGCAAGCCGGCTTGCGTCATCAGGTCGATGACCTTCTTGGAATTCAGCGTCGCCGGATCGACTTTCGGCGCCTGCAGGTCGGCCAACGGCACGAGCTTGGGGTTGGATTCGTCGCCCTTGCCGACGGCATATTCATACGAGGTACCGGTCTTCAGCACGTCCTGGCCGCCCTTGCCGGTCACCCACTTCAGGAACGCCTGGGCTTCCTTCGGATGCTTGCTGGAAGCCAGCACGCCGCCGCCCGACACCGAGACGAACGCGCCCGGATCCTGGTTCTTGAAATAGTGCAGGCCGACATTCTTGCTGTTCTCGCCGGTCTTGGCCTGATCGCCGATATAGTAATAGTGGTAGATCACGCCACCTTCGATCTCGCCGGCATTGACCGCCTTCATAATCGTCGAGTTGCCCTTATAGGCGGTGAAGTTCGCCTTCATCGCCTTCAGCCAGTCGGCGGTGGCGGCTTCGCCCTTGATCTGAAGGAGCGCGCTGACGATCGCCTGGAAATCGGCGCCGGACGGCGAGGCGGCCCAGCGGCCCTTCCAGCCCGGATCGGCAAGATCGAGCAGCGACTTCGGCAGTTGGTCTTCCTTGAGCTTGTCCTTGTTGTAGGCAAAGACGGTGCTGCGGGCGGCGACGCCGACCCACTTGCCGCTCGACGGCTGGTATTCCTGCGGAACCTGGGCCAGCGTATCGGCGTCGACCGGCGCGAACAGGCCGGCCGCCTCGACCAGCGCCATGGCCGGCGAGTTCTCGGTCAGGAATACGTCCGCTGGCGAGGCCGCGCCCTCTGCGACGATCTGGTTGGAGAAATCGCTGTCGCCGCCGTTGCGCAGCGTGACCTTGATGCCGGTTTCCTTGGTGAAGCCCGCGGCCCATTCCTTGGCGAGGCTCTCATGCTGGGCATTGTAGACGATGATGCCTTGATCCTCGGCCATGGCCGGGGCGGAAATCAGGCCGAGCGCCAGCGCGGCGCCGGCGAGCGTGGAAAGGGCAATCTTCATGACATCGTCCTCAAATCTGGAGACAGGGTTTCGGGCACGGCTGCACCTATCAATACCTGATTATTGTAGTCAACATTGTGACCCTGCTTCAACCGGTCGCCGTGCCGCAAACTTTCGTGATTTTGCGGTAGTTTGGCTTGGACATTATTTCGTCGGCCACGTAACAAACCAGGGCCGAGACGCGAACATCGGGGGTAAACTCTTGTGACCGGCAAGGACGAGGCCGAGCTTTCCCGGCTGCTCAGGGCCGCGATCGCGGGAGATGAAAGGGCTTATGCCGACTTTCTGCACCGGATCGCCGCCCTCGTTCGCGGCTTTGTCCGGCGCAAGATCGTTCAGGGCGGAGTCGACCCCGAGGATGTCGTGCAGGAAACCTTGCTGGCCATTCATGTCAAACGCCACACCTGGCGGTCGGATGCGCCGGTGTTGCCCTGGGTCTATGCGATCGCCCGCTTCAAGCTGATCGACGCGTTCCGCCGGCGCGGGCGGCGCATCGAGGTCGAGATCGACGAGATCGCCGAAACCTTCGCCGAGCCGGAGACGGAAACGGTCAGCGAGCGCGACATCAACCGGGCGCTCGACGGGTTGCCGGCGGCGCAGCGCTCTGTGGTCTCCTCGATCTCGGTCGACGGGCAGTCGATCGGCGAGACGGCGGCCAAGCTCGGCATCAGCGAGACGGCGGTGCGGGTGTCGCTGCATCGCGGCCTCGCCGCGATCGCCAAAAGATTTGGACGACAGTGACATGAGGACCGAGGATCTCATCAAGGCGCTCGACGCCGATGCCCGCGACAAGGCGATGCCGATGGGCAAGGCCTGGTGGCTGGCGGTCGGCGTGGCCGTGACGATCGCGGCGGCGGTCTTCTTTGCCACCATCGGGCCGCGTCCCGACATCATGCCGGCCATGCACACGATGCGCTTCATGTCCAAATTCGTGTTCACGCTGGTGCTCGCCGTCAGCGCCTTCGCGCTGATCCGCGCGCTGTCGATGCCGGGTGCTTCGACCAGGCGGGCGATGGCCTGGATGATTGCCGCGCCGCTCTTGGTCGTGCTGGCGGTGGTCCTTGAGCTGTTTGTCGTGCCCCAGGCTGATTGGGGCAAGCGGCTCGTCGGCTCGAACATGATGATCTGCATGACCTTCATCCCGCTGATCGGCATCGGTCCGCTGGCGATCTTCCTCGGCATGCTGCGCTATGGCGCGCCGACCCGGCCGGTGCTTGCGGGGGCGGTCGCCGGCCTGCTTGCGGGCGGGCTCGCGGCAACCTTCTATGCCGCGCATTGCTTCGACGATTCGCCGCTCTTCGTCGCCACCTGGTATACGATCGCGATCGCCTTCCTCACGCTGCTCGGGGCCATCGGCGGGCGGCTTTTCGTGCGCTGGTAGCCGACGCGCACCGATCCTTTGGTACGGTTTGGAAACGGTACCTTAATCATGCCGGCAATTGTTTGCCGGTTAGCGGAGGGATCGCCGCCGTCCACGCAACCATTCCTTAAAACCGATCCGCCAGGGTTGTGGCAACGTGCGTATTGGGTGGGATCGCATTGTGGCGTGGTTGAACTGGAAAGGGCTCCGTGCCGACGGGCACGCTGCGCAAGGTCTGCTGGCGGTCGGCATGGTTGTCACCGCCGCGTCGATCCTGCTGCCGCGCCTTGAATTGGGCGCCGACGCGCTGAGGCTCTGCCTGCAGATATCCGTCGCCATCACCGCCGCGACGCTGTTTTTGTCGGCGCTGTTCATTCACCGCATCGTCGATGACCGCCGTCAGATCGCCGAGAGCGAGCAGCGCTTCCGCCGCGCCATGGAGGATTCGGCGATCGGCGTCGCCATCGTCGGTCTCGACGGGCGCATCAAGCAGGCCAATCCAGCCTTCGCCGCGATGCTGGGCTACAGCCGCGGGGAGATCGAGGCGCTGTCCTTTCCGCAGATCACGCATCCGGACGATCTTTCGATCGGTCGCGAGACGATGATGAATGTGCGGGAAGGCCGGATCAGCTCCTACCATTTCGAAAAGCGCTACCTCAGGAAAGACGGGACCCCGGTCTGGGCGCAGCTTGCCGGCTCGGTCATCCGCGACGAGGACACCGGCAAGCCGCTTTACCTGGTATCGCAGATCGAGGATATCGACGCGCGCAAGCAGGCCGAGGCGCGCATCGCCGAGGCCGAGACCCGATGGAATTTCGCGCTCACCAGTGCCGGACAAGGCATCTGGAGCCTCGACATGCGCAACGGTGGCACGACCTATTCCGAAACCTGGGTGAAGATGCTGGGCTATGCCGACGGCGAGCTCGACGGCGATCCCGACCGCTGGCTGGCGATGATCCATCCCGACGATCGCGAACGCGTCGCCGAGGCGGATCGCGCGCATCTTGCCGGTGAGACGGCCTTCTTCGAGGCGGAGTTCCGGATGCGGCACAAGGACGGCCACTGGGTCTGGATCCTCGACCGCGGCAAGGCGATCGAGCGCGACGGCGAGGGCCGTCTGGTCCGGGCCATCGGCAGCCTGACCGATATCACCGAGCGCAAGGAGGCCGAAGCGCGGCTGATGGTCTCGGCGGCAATGCTGGCCGACGAAAAGGAGCGTCTCCGGGTGACGCTGCAGTCGATCGGCGACGCGGTGATCTGCACCGATGCCGCCAACCGCGTCACCTTCATGAACCCGGTCGCCGAAAAACTCACCGGGGTCGAGGTCGGCGAGGCCATGGGCAAGGTGCTCGGCCATGTCTATTGGGCCGTCGACGAGGAAAGCGGGCAGAGGATCGGCCTGACGCGTCCTTCGGCGAGCGAACGCCCGCACTGCGACCAGAACACACGCGCGGTTCTTGTGCGGCGCGACGATACGCGCTGCAGCATCCGCCAGGTGGTGTCGCCGATCATGAACGACCGCGAGGAGTTCTGCGGTCTCGTCATCGTCTTCCAGGATTTCACCGACGCGCGCGCTCTGCAGCGCCAATTGGCCTACGCCGCCACCCATGACGCGCTGACCGGGCTCGCCAACCGCTCGAGCTTCATCCGCACCATGGAGGAGCTGGTCGACCAGTGCCGCCGCAATGGCGGCGAGCATCAGTTCATGTTCGTCGACCTCGATCATTTCAAGGCGGTCAACGACACCGGCGGCCATGCCGCGGGCGATGCGCTGCTCAAGAGCGTGGCCGATACCTTGCGCAACGTGCTCGGCCCGGAAGACATCGTCGCGCGGCTCGGCGGCGACGAATTCGCCGTCCTCCTCAAATCGGGCGCCGCGGCGCGCGGACCGATCGCGGCGCGCTCGGTCATCGACGCCATCCGCAACCTCAATTTCAGCTGGGACGGGCGCTCGCATTCGATCGGGGCCAGCATCGGGCTCGCGCCGATCCGGGCCGGTTGCGGCGAAGTGGACGAGATCATCGCCCGCGCCGACGCCGCCTGCTATGCCGCCAAAGCGGCCGGCCGCGGCTGCGTTTCCGCTGCGCCCGACGAAGCTTCGTCCGACGAAATCTCGAAAGAAGTGCCGCCTCTGCCGCTCGCCGCGGCGTCCTGAGCCGCGCCGAAAGCCTTCAGCCGGGCAAGATCAGCGCGTCGGCACCGGATGGTCGCCGCGATAGTCGTAGAAGCCGCGGCCGGTCTTGCGGCCGAGCCAGCCGGCTTCGACATATTTCACCAGGAGCGGGCAGGGGCGGTATTTCGAATCCGACAGGCCCTCATGCAGCACCTGCATGATCGACAGGCAGGTGTCGAGGCCGATGAAGTCGGCAAGCTGCAGCGGTCCCATCGGATGGTTGGCGCCGAGCCGCATGGCGGTGTCGATGGCATCGACCGTGCCGACGCCTTCATAAAGCGTGTAGATCGCCTCGTTGATCATCGGCAACAGGATACGGTTGACGATGAAGGCCGGGAAATCCTCGGAAACGGTGATCGTCTTGTCGAGGTGCTTCACATAGGTCTTGGCGGTCTCGAAGGTGTGGTCCTCGGTGGCGATGCCGCGCACCAGCTCGACCAGCTTCATCACCGGCACCGGGTTCATGAAATGAATGCCGATGAAGCGTTCGGGACGATCGGTCTGGGCGGCTAGCCGGGTGATCGAGATCGACGAGGTGTTGGTCGCCAGGATCGCTTCCGGATTGAGCTGCGGGCAGAGCTGCGCGTAGATCTTGCGCTTGACCGTCTCGTCCTCTGTCGCCGCCTCGATCACCAGGTCGGCGGCCGCGAGGTCGGCCATGGCCGGTGCGGCGGAGATGCGCGCCATTGCTTCGTTGCGAGCCTTTTCCTCGAGCTTGCCGGAGCCGACCTGGCGGGCCATGTTGCCGCTGATGGTGGCGATGCCCTTCTCGATGCGGTCGGGCGACACGTCGTGGATCAGCACCTTGTAGCCACCCAGCGCCGAGACATGGGCGATACCGCCACCCATCTGACCCGCGCCGACAATGCCGATCGTCTCGATCTTGCTCATTACCCCGATCCCGTCCGGAGCATTTCCGCTTCTTTGAAGCGCGGAAACGCTCCTATTTGTTTATTTCCCGCAATCCGGGCGCAAAACCGCCGGATTAGCTCCGGGCCTTGATGGCCCGCTTTTTGTGCAGTGCAAACTAAAAGGGCGGGGCGACTTCGTCTACCCCACCCTTCGGATTTTAATATGCCAGGACTGGCGGCGTCAAAGCGCCTTTTGCAGTTCCGGCAGGATGACGAAGAGATCGCCGACCAGGCCGTAGTCGGCAACCTGGAAGATCGGGGCTTCCTCGTCCTTGTTGATGGCGACGATGACCTTCGAATCCTTCATGCCGGCCAGGTGCTGGATGGCGCCGGAGATGCCGACGGCGATGTAGAGGTCGGGCGCGACCACCTTGCCGGTCTGGCCGACCTGCCAGTCGTTCGGCGCGTAGCCGGCGTCGACCGCTGCGCGGGAGGCGCCGACAGCGGCGCCGAGCTTGTCGGCGACCGGCAGGATGACTTCCTGGAACTTCTCCGAGGAGCCGAGCGCGCGGCCGCCCGAGATGATGATCTTGGCCGAGGTCAGCTCGGGACGATCGTTCTCGGAAAGCTTGTTCTCGACGAAGGAGGAGAGGCCGGGGTTCGCGGCGGCGTTGGCCGTTTCGACCGAGGCCGAGCCGCCTTCCGGCGCCGCCGAGAAGGACGCGGTGCGCACGGTGACGACCTTCTTTGCGTCGGTCGACTGCACCGTCTGGATGGCGTTGCCGGCATAGATCGGCCGCTTGAAGGTATCCGGCGAGACGACCTCGATGATCTCGGAGACCTGGGCGACGTCGAGGAGTGCCGCCACGCGCGGCGCGACATTCTTGCCCGACGAGGTGGCCGGCGCGATGATCGTGTCGTAGCCGCCCGCAAGCGACACTACGAGAGCCGCCGTAGGCTCGGCGAGACGCTCGGCAAGCTCGTCGGCCTCGGCCAGCAGCACCTTGCGGACGCCCTTCAGCTTGGCGGCGGCGTCGGCCGCGCCCTTGGCGCCCTTGCCGGCCACCAGCACGTCGACGTCGGAGCCGATCTGGAGAGCGGCCGACAGCGCCTTGGCCGTCTGGTCGGAAAGGGTTGCGTTGTCGTGTTCGGCGATGAGGAGAATTGCCATTTTCTTTGTCCTTTCCTGACCGCTCAGAGCACGCCGGCTTCGTTCTTCAGCTTCTCGACGAGCTCGGCGACGCTCTTGACCTTGACGCCAGCTTTGCGGCCGCCCGGCTCCTCGGTCTTGATCACCTTGAGGCGCGGCTTGACGTCGGCGCCGTAATCGGCCGGGCTCTTCTCGTCGAGCGGCTTCTTCTTGGCTTTCATGATGTTGGGCAGCGAGGCATAGCGCGGCTGGTTGAGGCGAAGATCGGCGGTGACGATCGCCGGCAGCTTCAGCTCGACCGTCTGCAGGCCGCCATCGACTTCGCGCGTCACCTTGGCCTTGTCGCCTTCAAGCACGATCTTGGAGGCGAAGGTGCCCTGCGCCCAGCCGAGCAGCGCCGCCAGCATCTGGCCGGTCTGGTTCGAATCGTCGTCGATCGCCTGCTTGCCGAGGATGACGAGGCCGGGCTTCTCCGCCTCGACCACGCCCTTCAGCACCTTGGCGACGCCCAGCGGCTCGGTCTGTTCGTCGGTCTTGACCAGGATGGCTCGGTCGGCGCCCATGGCGAGGGCGGTGCGCAGCGTCTCCTGCGCCTGCTGCGGGCCGACCGAAACAACGATGATCTCTTCCGCCTTGCCGGCTTCCTTGATGCGGATCGCTTCCTCGACCGCGATCTCGTCGAACGGGTTCATCGCCATCTTGACGTTGGCAAGCTCGACGCCCAATCCGTCGGCCTTCACCCGGACCTTGACGTTGGCATCCACAACCCGCTTCACGGGCACAAGGATCTTCATTTTCCTGTCACCTCTCCTGAGATAGTCGGGGCGCTATACCAGCGTGCGCCCTGTCAGAGTTGTCGAAAGCCGACATTACGGGCGGAATATCCGCCCAGCGGTGCCGTTTCCGTAGTGGCGGCAAATCGGCGCGTCAATATCCCACGACACACCCAAATCGGTTCAGTCGCGGGGCGTTGCTGCTCCACGGCCCCATTGCGACGCCGGCTGCGTCGGATCGCCAGCGGCCGGTTCGACGGGAACAGGCGGCTGCTGGACGTTGGGCGTCGGGACCGGCTCGCCGTCGGCGCCGGCCAGCAGCGGTACGCCCCGGCTGCGCAGTACCAGAACCAGGATCGATCCGGCAATGATGCCGCCGATATGGCAGGCCCAGGAGATCTGGTCCTCGCCGCCCGCGGCAAACATCACGACCTGGAACAGGATCCACAGGATCAGCGGGATGAAGGCCGGGATACGCAACGGAATGCGGGCAAAGGCCAACACCCAGACTTTCACCCGGGGGTAGAGGATCAGATAGGCGGCGACGACGCCGGCGATGGCGCCCGAGGCGCCGATCAGCGGCGTTTCCGAATCCCAGGCCACCAGCCCCTGGAAGAAGGCACCGGCGACGGCGCAGGCGAGATAGAAGATCAGATAGCGTATGTGGCCGAGCGCATCCTCGACATTGTCGCCGAACACCCAGAGGAACAGCATGTTGCCGCCGAGATGGAAGATATCGGCATGCAGGAACGAGTAGGTGAGATAGCTGAGGCTTTCGGGGATGATGACGAATTCAGGCGACAGCTCGACCTTGTCGTGAACCACCGACGGGATGAAGCCGAGGCCGAGAACCGCGGCATTGTTGAAGTTTTCACCGCCAATCGTGGTCGCCAGATAGACCAGCACATTCGCCACGATCAGGCCGATCGTCACATATTGGAGGCGGATGTGGCGCAGCCTGTTGGTGTCGTAAAGCGGGATGAACATCGGACCCTCCCGCCCCTAAATTCAGCGGTTCTTGCCGGGCACCCATAGCACGTCGGCCTTTCCATTGTCATTGACCGCGCGGGCGGCGACGAACAGAAAGTCCGAGACACGGTTGATGTATTTGAGCGCCTCGCGGTTGACGTGCTCGGCCGGATCCTGTGCCAGCGCCACCATGAGGCGCTCGGCGCGGCGCGCCACGGTGCGGGCCAGATGGAGCGCGGCCGCGGCCGGCGTGCCGCCGTTCAGCACGAAGGATTTCAGCGGCTGCAGCTCCTTGTTGATGAGATCGATGTCCTGTTCGACGCGGCTGGTCTGGGCGGCGACGATGCGCAGCGGCTCGTATTCCAGCGGCTTGCCGTCGTCCGGCACGGCGAGGTCGGCTCCCAGATCGAACAGATCGTTCTGGATGCGCGACAGCATGGCGTCGATCGCCGGATGCTCGCTGCCGGTATGGATGCGGGCCATGCCGATGCAGGCATTGGCCTCGTCGACGGTGCCGTAGGCATCGACGCGCAGGTCGGATTTCAGCCGCCGCTCGCCGGTGCCCAGCCCTGTCGTGCCGTCGTCGCCGGTGCGGGTGTAGATCTTGTTGAGCTTGACCACGCGATCCCCCTGAACCGCCCTATTTGCGCGTGAAATAGACCACCAGCAACAGCAGCCCCAAGGCCACGGCCTGCAGCATGATGCGCGCCTGCATCAGCTTGTTCGAGGTCATGCCCGAGCCGCCGCGCATCATGTTGATCAGGCCGCGGACCAGCACGATCACCACGGCGGCCATGGCGATGACAGCGAGGATCTTCAAGGCGATGAGCATCTGGCTGGCTCCGGTTCGGGTTCGGTCAGGCGCGCCTGGCGAGCACGCGGTAGAGCAAGGACGCCGGCAGGACGCGTTTTAGCGCCGCGCCGATCTTAGCCGGCACCGTTACCACATAGTGCGGGCGCGGGCGCTGTGACAGAAGCGCGTGGCGGAGCGCCCTGTGCACGATCTCCGGTCCCGGCTTCAGCTTCGACACGCTGCCGCCTGCCTGAAGCCTTGCGAGCTGCGCCTGATAGTCGGCGCGGTGGACGGAATTTTCGACATCGATGTTTTTCAGGAACCAGGGCAGGCCGTTGCTGGCGATCTTCGATATCACCGGTCCGGGTTCAATGAGCGAAAGGTGGATGCCGCTGCCTTCGAGCTCCTGGCGCATGCACAGCATCAGGCCTTCGATGGCGTGCTTGGAGGCCGAATATGCGCCCCTGAAACGAACCGGAGCCAGGCCGAGGATCGAGGAGCAGTGGACGAGGCGGCCGTGCCCCTGGCGGCGCATGACCGGCACGACGCGCCGGGTGAGATCGTGCCAGCCGAAGACATTGGCCTCGAACTGTTCGCGAAGTGCGGCGACCGGCAGGTCCTCGACGGCGCCGGGCTGGGCGTAGGCGCCATTGTTGAACAGCGCATCAAGCGTGCCACCGGTGCGTTCAAGCATCGCCTCGACCAATGCCGCGATGGATTCGGGCTCACGATAGTCGAGATAAAAGGCCTCCAAGCCGTCGGCCTCGAGGGCTGCGATGTCGGCCGGCTTGCGCGCCGTGGCGAAGACCCGCCAGCCTTCCGCCTTCAGCGCCCGCGCGCAATAGGCGCCGATGCCGGACGAGGCCCCGGTGACGATGACGGTGCGCAACTGTTTCGCGACGGTGGACGTTGTCTGAACCGGGGTTGCCATTTGCCGCAATCACTTCCCATATTCGCGACGTCGACACAATCGAGCGGAGCGCGGGTCCTTGCTCAGGAATATCGTCGCCGTCAAACGCGTGCTCTACGATGCGATCGGCCATTTCACCAATGATGACGGCTGGGCGATGGCCAGCCATCTCGCCATCACCTCGCTGATGGCGCTGTTTCCGTTCCTGATCTTCGCCACGACGCTGGCAAGCTTTCTCGGCGCGCAGGCGTTCTCGGATACGGCTGTGCATCTCGTCTTCGACACTTGGCCGGAGCAGATCGCCAAGCCGATCGCACGCGAGGTGCAGAACGTGCTCACCGTTCGACGAAGCGATCTTTTGACCTACGGCGTCGTGCTTGCCGCCTACTTCGCATCGAACGGCATCGAGGCGCTGCGCACCTCGCTCAACCGGGCCTATCGTGTCATCGAAACACGCGGCATCATCTATCGCAGGGTGCAAAGCATCATTTTCGTGCTGATCGCCACGGCCTGCTTCCTGGCCGTCAGCGTGCTTCTGGTGTTCGCCCCGCTGCTGGCCAGGCTGGCAGAGGCGCATCTCGAATGGATCAAGCCCTATATGGGCACCATCACGCTGTGGCGCTACGTCGTCGCCTCGACCGTCATCGTCATCGGGCTGTTCTCCGTGCATATCTGGCTGCCGGCCGGCAAGCGCCGCTTTGTCTCGATCATACCGGGCATCGTCTTCACGCTGGTCGCCTGGCTCGCTGGCTCGACCATCTTCGCCACCTATCTCGACCATTTCTCGTCCTACGTGACCACCTATGCGGGACTCGCCTCAATCATGATCGCGGTGGTGTTCCTCTACATCATCTCGGCGATCTTCATCCTCGGCGGCGAGCTCAACGCCGCGATCAGCCGGTATCTCGAGGCGCGCGCGAGAGTTGGCTGAGTCGATGCGGTCGTATGAAGGAACTGGAGAATTGAAGAACTGGAGAATTGAAGAAGAGGCGCGGAGCCAAGAGTTGGTGCCTTTTTGCCTAGTGCGTTTCACCGTTTCACGGAACCGGTGAAACGCCCTATCTCTTTGTTTTTACGCAATTCCGGACGAAAAACCGCTTACACTTTTCCTGGGAATTGCTCTAGTTCCTCAATTCCTATTTCCTGGCCTGCCGCGCCGTCGCGAGGGCGACGCCGAGCGTGGCGATCGCCATACCGGCGATCTGCAGCAGGTTGAGCTGCTCGTTGAAAAGCAGCCAGGCGATGACCGCTGTCACGGCCGGCACGAGGTAGAACAGCGAGGCGACCTTCGACATCTCGCCGTCCCTGATCATCACCATCAACAGGAATATGGCGCCGACCGACAGCACCAGGACCAGCCAGGCCATGGCGAAGATCAGCTCGCCATTGACGGCAACGGTGCGCGTCTCGAGGGCGAGCGAGCCGAGGATCATCACGGCGGAGCCGCCGACATACTGCCACATCGTCGCCGACACCAGATCGCCGCCGGAGGCATAGCGCTTCTGCCAGATGGTGCCTGCGCTCATGCCGAGCACGGAGACGAGCGAAGCCGTCAGCGTCGCCGGCGTGACGCCACCGCCGAGTGCGCCGAGCTTTGGCCAGAGCACGATGACGACGCCAAGCAGCCCGACGGCAAGGCCGGCCCAATGGCGCGGCAGGATCGCTTCGCCGAGGAACTTTCCGGCGAGCACGGCGGTGATCAGCGGCTGCAGGCCGACGATCAGCGCCGATAGACCGGCGGGCATGCCCCTGTGGATCGCCCAGAAGACGGCGCCGAGATAGACGCCGTGCATGAGGACGCCGGCCACCGTTGCGTGCAGCGCTTCTTCGCCAGTCGCCCTGCGCGAGCCGAGCAGAACGGTCAGCCCTGCAAACAGGATCGCCGCTATCACGAAGCGGATGGCAAGGAAGGTAAAGGGTTCCGCCCAGGGCATGGCGTAGCGCGCGCCGATGAAGCCGGTCGCCCACAGAACGACGAAGGAGGCGGGAATGAACCGCTTGATGCTCTGCATTGGGGGAGGCTGCCAGGATGAACGGTTGATGACGGCAATTGCTCTAAAGCCGTTCAATCCCGCAAGCAAAACGAAACGGTTGATCCATAAGCTAAGTCGAATTCAACAAACCGTGCCAAGAGGGGCATGGCGCGCGGGCGCGCCATGGTGAGGCATGTTTTTGCATCTCGACACGACCTGGCTTCTGTTCGCCTTCGCGATCATCGCCGCCTTCGGATTCTTCTTCGGCACTTTGCTCGATGCGATCATGAAGGAGGGCGCCTTCGGTCCGAGCGGCAATACGCTGCTGTTCATCGTCGGCTTTTTCGTTGCGGTGGTGGTCGCCCATAAGCATGGCATCAGCCTGAGCGATCTCAGGCTCGCCGTTGCCTGGGGGCTTGGCGGCGCCTTTGCCTTGATCAGCGTGCTGGCGCTGATCAAGGCCGGTCTGGCGCGGCTCGGATCATAATCCGGACAACTGCCTGATGCCTTGCGGCGACACGCCTGTCTCTCGGAGCGCCGCAAGACCGGTGTCCTTGAAGCTCTTGGACAGTTTCCTGCCGTCCGGGCCAAGGATCAGGCGGTGGTGGAAATAGCGTGGCTGCGGCAGGCCGAGCAGGTCCTGCAGCAGGCGCTGCACCCCGGTCGCCGAATAGAGGTCCTGGCCGCGCACGACATGGCTGACGCCTTGCAGCGCGTCGTCGAGAACGACGGCGAGATGGTAGCTGGTCGGGATGTCGCGGCGGGCGATGATGACGTCGCCCCAGACCTGCGGCCGCGCTTCGATCGCTCGCGTCGCCGACATCGTCTCGTCGGTGAATTCAGTCCATGACAGGGCGCTTGAGACACGCGCCATCGCCGCTTCGACGTCGAGGCGCCAGGCAAAAGGCATGTTCTCGGCAATGCGTCGCTTGCGCTCCCGGGCCGGCAAGGCCTTGTCGAGCGGCGGGTAGTGCGGCACGCCGTCCGGATCGCGCGGCCAGTCGCGGCCGCCGGTCTCGGCGATGAAGGCGCGGATCTCGCCGCGGCTCATGAAAGCGGGATAGAGGAGCTCCTCGGCGATCAACCGGTCGAGCACTTCCCGGTATTCGGCAAAATGCTCGGACTGGCGGCGCACCGGCCGTTCCCAGCTCAATCCCAGCCATTCGAGGTCGCGAAAAATGCCGGCCTCGAATTGCGGTGTGCAGCGAGTGACGTCGATATCCTCGATGCGCAGCAGCAAGCGTCCGCCGGCCTGCGCCGCCATCTGCTGGTTGAGCAGGGCCGAATAGGCGTGGCCGAGATGCAGTTCGCCATTGGGGCTCGGCGCGAAGCGGAATGTCAGGAGCGTCATCTTTCAGGCGGCATTCAGGTTGTCAGGTGCTTCCGCCGGTTGATAGTTAGCCATCATTTGTCGCCCTGGGAACAAGCAACGTGCAACGCATCGCCTCGCTTGACGACATTGCGGCAGGGCTCGACGCGCTCTGCCGGATCGACCCGCGGCTGGAGACCGTGCGCGGCAAAGCGGGCGAAGTGCCGCTTCGGCTGTCGGAGCCGGGGTTTCAAAGCCTCGCCTCGATCATCGTTTCGCAGCAAGTGTCTCGCGCAAGCGCCGACGCCATCTTCGGCCGGCTGGTCAAGCTGGTCGACCCGCTCACGCCGCAGGGTATCCTTGCCGCCGGCGAGGACATTTTTCGTGACGCCGGGCTGTCGCGGCCTAAGCAGCGCGGGCTGCTCGCGGTCGCGCAGGCCGTGGCCGGCGGGCTCGATCTCAACCACCTGTGCACGCTGGATGCAGGCGAGGCGATCGCGGCGATGACGTCGGTGCCCGGCATCGGCCCGTGGACCGCCGAATGCTACCTGCTGTTTGCCGCCGGCCATCCCGATGTGTTCCCCGCGCGCGACGTCGCGCTGCAGACGGCGGTCGGCCATGCGCTCGGCATCGACCCGCGTCCGCCGGAGAAAATGCTTATCCAACTGGCCGAATCATGGAGCCCGTATCGGGGTGTCGCGTCGCGGCTTTTTTGGGCCTACTATCGGGAACTGAAGGGCAGGGATGCGACGCCACCTGTCGAAATGGCCAAAAAAGCATGAAAATCATGCGTTTTTAGCGGCTTCAGCGAGAGACAATCCGCTTCACATCCCTGTCATGTCAGGCTTACAGTATCCGCGCCGTTCGGTTCTGGAACGAAGGAGGCAAAGGACGTGACGGTCGCCGTATCTCCGGATGGGCTTCCCGCGCTGGTGCTGAACGCGGACTACCGTCCGCTCAGCTATTACCCCCTGTCGCTCTGGTCGTGGCAGGACGCCATCAAGGCTGTCTTCCTCGACCGGGTCAACATCGTCGCCGAATACGAGCACGCCGTCTCCTCGCCGACCTTCTCCATGAAGCTGCCGAGCGTGGTGAGCCTGAAAGCCTATGTGAAGCCGTCGCGGCATCCCGCCTTCACCCGCTTCAACGTTTTCCTGCGCGACCGCTTCCAGTGCCAGTATTGCGGCACGCCGGAGGATCTGACGTTCGACCATGTCATCCCGCGCCATCGCGGCGGGGCGACGACGTGGGAGAATGTCGTCGCCGCCTGCTCGCCCTGCAATCTCAGGAAAGGCGGCATGATGCCGGCGCAGGCCAAGATGTGGCCGCTGCAAAAACCCTACCAGCCGACGGTGCACGACCTGCACAACAATGGCCGCCTGTTCCCGCCCAACCATCTGCATGAAAGCTGGATGGATTATCTCTACTGGGATGTCGAGTTGGAGCCATAGGGCCGCTTTCAACGATTGGGGCTGGTTGGCTGTCACCCATGTACAGGACAACAATCGAGTGCCTCGATGTGCCGCCTCATTTGGGTCCGCAGGCGGCCATCGACATCGAGCAAGAGTTTCGCATCCATAGGACTTGGCACAAGGAGCCAAGCTGTGCCTACGACGATGGAAAAACTCCTACTCGTTGCGCGCAACGACTTTGACGTCGATGGCAGGGCGCTTCTCGACGAGTTCTGGGACTGTCTCGCCGCGTATCTCGGTGAGCACGGAGAGATGCGCATTCTCAGTGTCGAGCAAGCCTGAAGCCGCCACCGGATAGTTCAATCCCGCGCGAGCGCGCTGCGGAAGGCGACGGCGGCGAGGATGAGGCTGGCGATGGCGTTCCAGCCGGCGAGCGACAGGCCGAGGATGCGCAGCGCCGCCTTGTCGCAGGACGGCGGCACGAATTTGTCGAGCGCGTCGAGCACGCCCTTGCCGCCGGTGTCGACCGGGCCGGCGCCGGCGGTGCAGTCGGCCGGACCTTGCCACCACGCCCATTCGACGCCCGAATGGTAGACGCCGAGATAGAGGCCGTAGAGCATCAAAAGGCCGCCGATCGCGAGCAGGCCGCGCGTCACCCAGGCCGGCGCGCGCAGCATCGAGGCGATCACCGCCAGCACCATCAGCGGCACGCCGACATAATAGGGGGTGCGCTGCTCGAGGCAGAGATGGCAGGGGATGTAGCCGCCGATATACTGGAAGGCCAACGCCGAGCCGACGGTCGCGGCCATGGCGACGGCGAGAAAGAGCGCCGCGCGGGTGCGCTGGCGTCCGGTGTCGGCATTCATGGTCGCTGTCATCGATGGAGATCCGTTGTTGCGTCGCTATCCGTGGGCGTATCTGACGAGGATATAGAGCAAAATCAGGGCAACGGCGCCGGCGCCGACAATCAATCCCAGACGCTTTTCGATAAACTCCTTGATCTCCTCGCCATAGCGGCGCAGCAGCCAGGCAAGCAGCAGGAAACGGGCGCCGCGCGCCACGATGGCCGAGACGATGAAGACCAAAAGATTGACGTGAAGCGCGCCGGCCAGAATGGTGACCACCTTGATCGGCGGCAGGTGAGCGGCGCCGGATGTGACGAGCAGCACCAGCATCAGCCCGGCGCCGGACGACTGCCACTTCTCGAATGTGGCAATGCCGCCGAAATGCTCCAGGATCGGCCGTGCTATCGTGTCGTAGGCATAGTAACCGATCAGCCAGCCGGCAATGCCGCCCAGGACGGAAGCAGCCGTGGCGGTCAGCGCGTAGCGATAGGCGCGTTCGGGCCGCGCCAGCGCCATGGGCAGGAACAGCACGTCGGCCGGGATGAAGAACACCGAGCTTTCGACGAAGGCGATGAAGGCCAGCCACCATTCGGCCGATTTCCTCGCCGCCAGCGACAGGGTCCAGTCGTAAAGTCCGCGAAGCATCGGCTCTCCTAATCCTTGGCGCCCCGAGGCGCTTGGCGGTTTTGGGCAACGACAGGCAGGAAGACAAGGACCCAAAGCGCCGCATCCAGCTTCCGGAAGCGAGGCGCTCAACGCATAGCCTGTCTAAAAAGAATTTCCGCGCCGCACAATGTCTGCGTCGGCGCGAGGCCGAAGGGTGAGGCAATGCCGCCGGTTCCACTGGCAAATCCGCAACAGGCCAGTTGACGAACACCCATCCGCCCGTATAGTCCGCGCCCATCCAGGCCGCCCGGCCTGAGCCCCTATGGCGGAATTGGTAGACGCGCTCGACTCAAAATCGAGTTCCGCAAGGAGTGCTGGTTCGATCCCGGCTAGGGGCACCATCCTTCGCTCTGCGAGCTTCGGATGGCGGGCCATCCCAAAGCGCTTTACCGCATGTTCCCGGTGTGCCCTTGCGAGTAGCGCCCCGGCTGCGGCCAGACCGTCAGCCCATGCGGCTCGACGCCGACGCGGATTTTCGTCACCGCGCCGCTGGTGGTGTCGATCATGTAGACGTCGCTGTCGAAGCGGCCGGAAAGCCAGAGCTGCTTGCCGTCGGCGCTGACATTGCCCATGTCGGGGCTGCCGCCGTCGGGGATCGGCCATTGCGCGACCACGGCGCGGGTGGCGAAGTCGATCACCGTCACGCTGCCCGGGCCCTTGGCCTTGCCCTGCTCCATCTTGTGCGAGCCGCGGTTCGAGACATAGAGGCGCTTGCCGTCGCGACTGACGACGAAGCCATGCGTGCCGATGCCGGTCGGGATGAAGCCGATTTCCTTGAAACTGTCGCCGTCGACCAGGAACACGCCGTCATTCATCATGTCGGCGACGTAGAAGACCTTGCCGTCGGGCGAGAGGCGGATGTCCTGCGGCATGCCCATCTTGGAGAGATCGAGGTGGCCGAGCACCTTCTGGTTCTTCAGGTCGATCTTGGCCAGGCCGCCATCGCCATATTCGCAGGTGAAGATCGCATAGGAGCCGTCACCTGAGAAATCGGCATGGTTGATGCCGGGGCAGGTCGGTGTCGGCAGGCTCGATTTCAGCGCCATGGTGTGCGGGTCGCGGAAATCGAGCTGCTGCATCGCCTCGTCGACGACGATTGCGGCGCTGCCGTCCGGCATGAAGTACAGATTGTAGGGATCGTCGACTGGAATCTGCTTGCCGGGCTTGGCCGTCATCGGGTCGATCGGCGTCAGGCTGCCGTTGCTGCCGGTGCCGTTGTTGGCGACCCACAGCGTCTTCAGATCCCAGGACGGCACGACATGCTGCGGCTTGCTGCCGACCGTGAAGCGGTCGACTTCCTTCAGCGTCGTCGTGTCGATCACCGAGACGCTGTTCGAGGAACGGTTGGGCACGTAGACGCGCGGCAGCGCTCCGGTCGTCACCGGGCTCAGATGGCCGGCGGCGGTGTGCTTGTAGATGTTGACCGGCGGTGGTGGCGGATCGCTGCAATCCTCGGGGAAGGAGCCGGCGTGCAACGCGCCGGGCTGCAGCGAGACAAGCAGCGCCAGCGGCACGCAAAGACGGATGAAGCGCAGAGAAGTCTCGATCATTTTGGCTGACTTGCGATGAAGGCGCGGATTTCATCCGTCGTCCCGTTGACGATGAGATCCACGCCGAGCTGCCCGAATTGGGCGGAGGACCTTGCCGGATCGCCGCCGTAAACGCCATCCCCGGCACCGAGCTTCGGCGGGCCTGCAAGACGATCCCTGCGCACCAGCGACGGGTCGACGGCGAGCATCAGCGAGGTGTCGGCCAGGCCGGCATGCGTTCCGATTTCGGCGCGTGTGGCGCCGGCGGCCAGCAGTTTGTCGGTGTAAGGGCCTTGCGCGAACCGATAGTAATCGAGCGCGGCAAAGACCCGCACCGGCGTCCTCTTCCATTCGGCATTGAGCCGGTCGGCCACGTGGCGCTCGTCGGCCTGGTAGCCACCGTGATCGCCGATCAGCACGATGGTCTTGAAGCCGGCATGCCTGAAGCTGCGGGCCGTGGATTCGAGTAATTGCTCGAAAGTCCCGTCATCGACGGAGATGGTTCCCGGAAAACGCATGTGCTCAGTAGGCGGATCGATATTGCCTTCCGGCACATAGGCGATGACCGGCGCGACCAGCGCATTGCCCAGTTTCGCGGCAATCTTTTCGGCGAGGGCCTTCACCCGCACATTGTGCTTGCCCAGCGCCATTGCCGGGCCGCTCTGCTCGGTGCCGCCGATCGGAACGATGATCGTGGTCGTTCCCGCCGCGACCAGGTCGCGCAACTCGGTCCAGGTCAGATCTTCCAGGAAGACCGAAGCGTTTGCCGGGGTGACCGCCGGCAAGAACAACAGCAGCGTGGCCCCAGCCAGGATGCGCCGCAGCGCGCGCCTTCCGATCTCAAGATGCATGCCCTTGTACCCGCTGCCTTTCTAGCGCCGCTTCAGCAGGCTCCGCATGCGGTTGCGCAGGAGGCGCGCCATGTTGCGGGTCTCGCGGTAGAGATGCAGTTGCGAGGCCGCCTGGCGGGCCAGCCGGTCGGCATCCGGCGTCAGCCCGACCACCAGCGTGCCCATCGGCTTGCGCTCGCTCCACAGGCGGCTCATCACCGGGTGGTCCGGCACCGCGCAGGAATCGGTCATGACGATGTTGGGATCGTCGAGATGCTGCTTGG
Source organism: Mesorhizobium humile (assembly GCF_033977215.1). Lineage (NCBI taxonomy): Bacteria > Pseudomonadati > Pseudomonadota > Alphaproteobacteria > Hyphomicrobiales > Phyllobacteriaceae > Mesorhizobium > Mesorhizobium humile. The sequence continues at coordinate 41,713 of NZ_JAVIIV010000010.1, read as the reverse complement.
TCACCTCGATCATCAAAAGCGTGCCCGGCGAATAGGTGGCGAGCGCCTCGTCATAGGCCGTCTTCCAGGTGTAGGCGACGCCGGCCTCGACGAAGACGACCAGGCAGGCGATGGCGCGGCCGTCCAGCGTCAGCAGATGGATGCGGCACATGTCCTGCTCGGCCAACCTGTGCACGGCTTCGCGGGCGAAGGCGGCGCGGTAGCGGTCGATCGCCATCGCGGTGCGCTCGCGGCCTTTCCAGCCGGCCGCTTCCAGCGTCAGGAAGCTTTCGATGGCATGGCGGATCTCGTCCGGTCCGCGCGCCACGATGTGCTCGAGCTTGCCTTGATCGGCGAGGCGCCGCTTTAGGCGGCGGAATTCGCGATAATGGTGCGCGCGCAGCGAGGCCTTGAGATAGTCCTCGCCGTCGGCATCGCTTTCAAGCACCGGGCGCTCGACCTTGCCGGTGGTCACCAGGGTCAGGCCGCGGCTGTCGGCAAAGGAGGTGAGCAGGCTCGCCACCGGACCGTCGAGCCTCATGTCGGGCAGCACGAAGACCTTGGGCAGCTTGAGATGCGGCCTCGACAGCATCGAGAAGAAGTCCTCGATGACGCCGACCGGGTCGTCGCGGTCGACCAGCGGCGTGCCGAGCGGGCCGAACGGGCTCGACCATGTGCGCATCACCGGGACGCCGAGCGGGATAGCCGGCCGTTCGACCGAGAACGGCACCAGAAGCCGCAGCCGGTTGCGGTATTCGTCGCCGTCGCGGATGACGGCCAGCCGCACCTCGCGGTCTTCCAGCCGGGGCATCGCCGGCGCCAGGAAGCGCGGGTTGAAGAAGACGTTGGGCTCGATCGTGCGGGCGCTGAGATAGTCGAGCTCCTCGACTAGGTCGAAGCCGGCCGAGGCCGGGTAGATGGCGAGCTTGCGCTCCGGCCTGTTGCTGGCGAACAGCTCGATATGGGCGGGGTCCGCCTCGCGCGCCAGGCCGGCAAGGTTGGAGACCATGGCGCCGGCGGGGCCGCCGCTGGTCTCTTCGAGCAACGGGACGGCGGCCATCAGGCGACTTCCTTCTTTGCAGGCACGAAGATCGCCATCACGATGCCGAGCTTGCGCCAGACGGTGAAGGAGAGCGCGCTGGCCTCGAAGACCATGGCGAGGCTGGTGGCGATCGCCGCGCCCCAGAGGCCGAACAGCGGGATCAACAGCACGTTGAGGCCGATGTTCAGCGCAAGCGTCATGGCATAGACGGCGGCGCAGATGTTCTGGTTGCCGCTCATGGTGAGCAGGCTCTCGCAGGGGCCGACGGCGGCGCGCGCGACCACGCCCAGCACCAGCAGGAAGAGCAGTGGGTAGCCGGCGGTGAATTCGGGGCCGAACAGCACCAGCATCGGCTCGCCCAGCACCAGCACCAGCAGCGCCATCAAGAGCGAGGGCCAGAAGGTCCAGGTGACGGTCTCGCGGGCGAAGGCGGCGAGCCTGTCGGGATCGCCATGGGTGAACTGCGCGTAGCGCTGGGCAACGCCGGCCTTGACCGCGAAATAGACGAAATGCACCAGCGCCAGCGTCTTCACCGTGGCGAAATAGACGGCGACGTCGTTGGGCTGGAGATAGGCGCCCACCATCAGCACGTCGGCATTGGTGAGCAGGAAGAAGAAGCTCTCGACCAGGAAGATCGGCAGCGAAACGAGGATCCATTGGCCGAAATGCACGGCCATCGGCCCGGCCGGTATCTTTTTCTCCATGCGCGATGTGACGGCCATCAGCTGGCCGAGCGTCGTGACATAGGTGGCGGCGATCGAGGCGAAGATCGCCGTCTTGGCGTCGGGCTCGTAGTGCAGGCCAAGCATCAGCGCCATGAACGCCAGGATCAGTACCGGCCGCACCAGATAGGTGGGAGACAGCGCCAGCAGCGCCCAGGAATTGGCGCGCGCCAGCCCCTGCAGGAGATCGCCGAGCGCGATCATCGGCAGGCAGATGACGCCGAGGATGAAGGGGATGACGTAGTAGTTCTCGATCCAGTCCGAGGCGAGCCACACGCCAAGGGCGCCGAGGCCCGCGATCAGCGTCGAGGCCACGAGCACGAACAGCCGGCTGGCCAGCACGATGCCGCGCAGCTCGGCCAGCATGCCGCGCTCGCGATATTCAGGAATGAAACGGATCACCGAGGTGTGGAAGCCGAGGCAGGCGAGGTTGCCGACGATGACCATCGTCACCCAGACCAGCACCGAGATGCCGTATTCGAACGAGCCCAGCCAGCGCGCCATCAGCACCTGGCTGACGAAGGCGATGAAGGCGCTGATGATGCGGATGGAAAAGGCGATCAGCGACATGCGCCCGGCTTCGCCGCGTTCGTCGGCAGTGAACAGCACGGCGTCGATGCGGCCAAGCAACGGACGCATGCGCAGCGCCCAGCGCTGCGGCAGGAACCGCCCGGCAGTCGTCGCCGCGGAAAAGCGCACCCCGAATACTCTCCGTTTTCCGCCTCTTTTCAAGGTTTCGGTCTATCCGAAACACCTTAAGAAAGGGTGGGTGGGGTGCGGGGACTTGCCTTCTCCCCTTGTGGGAGAAGGTGGCCGCGCAGCGGCCGGATGAGGGGTGTTCCAGGGAAAGCCGACGTCCCACTCCGCTGGAGCACCCCTCATCCGTCTCGACGCTGCGCGCCGATCCACCTTCTCCCACAAGGGGAGAAGGAAGAGGCGCTGCTACATCCCTTGCATAGCGTCGCAGGAGACGTTCGGGTTCATGTCGGCGAAGGCGCCGGTCGGGTTCTGCTTCCAGGCCCAGACATGCAGCTCGTAGAACGGGCCGAGGCCGTAGCGGTTGGGCGCCGTGTTGAAGTTGAACAGATGACCCTCGAGCGAAGCCGGGCCCTTCGCGGTGATGTATTCGACCGCGATCAGCTTCAGCGTGCCGTCGGCCATCGGCTCGTACATCACGGCTTCCGGCTTGGCGACGTCGACGGCGTCGTCCTTCAGATAGGCGGCGTTGACGTAGTGGATGCCCATCGCGCCGCCGGTGAGGCCGCTGGCGCAAGGGATCGGCGCGTAGCCTTCGGCCTTGGCAACCGCGACGTCCTCGAAGCGGCTGTCCAGCGCCCGCACCTTTTCGGCGAGCGGGTTGACGATTTCGGCCGTGGCCGCGCCCGCTATCAGCATCATGAGCGGGGCAGAGGCGCCGATAAGGCATCTGGTCCAATTGTGGATGGTCATTTCATGTCTCCAATGCGGTTGAGGCGCGCAAACGGCGGGCCGGCCGCCAAGGCCAACTCCGGGCGCCGGCGACGCTTGTCGTCAAAAAGGATGTATGCTGACCCCGACGAAGCGGGATCAGCTGTGATGCCACCAATATTCCCAGTATTCGCGCGGGTTTTCCCGCTCATGGAGGCCGATGTCGCGCCTCAGGTAGTCGTCCTGCGGAGGCAGAAGGCGGCGCCGTTTCCGCAAGGGCGAAAACAGCGCCGACACGGCCCGTCGCATGTAGCCGGGCCGTGGCGCGAAGGTACCCGCTGGGGCGGATAAACTCGCGTCGTGTGGCACGGCGTCAGGTCCGCCGGCGACGGGTAACATCTGACCGACACGGTCTGCCCGATCAGCGATAAAAGTAGGGGTCGAGGACCCGCACCTCCGTGATCTTGTCGACGGGAAGCGCATTCTTCTGCGCAGTGCTGCGGATCGCCTCCGGCGAGGGCGCATCGTAAATGCAGAAGCTCTTCGACTTGTCCGGCGAGACGAAGGATTGCACCCAGGTCACGCCTTTCTCGGCGTTGCGGGCAATGACGCCGCCCATCGCGGTTGCGCCGGCATCGTTCATCGGCACGTTCAGGCCTTCCGGGAAGGTGCGTTCAACAAGGTAGCGAGGCACGATCGTTTTTCCTTTCGTTGATGAATCGCGCTCGGTTCAAGCGCGTCCCGGCAGAAATCACCTTCGCGAAAGGCGCGCATCGGAACCTTTCCCCATATTTGGCGGGACGATTCCCTATCTTTGCAGCGTTCTATGTGGAAGTAAGCACTTCAATGTGTGGAAGGTCACATTTCCGCTCGTTCGTACCGACTATCCAGCGGCATCCGCCGCGCCGACAATCCCATTCGCGAGAGTGACGATGCTTCTGGAAAGGCAGACGCAACTGAAGCAACTGGACGCGGCGCTGGCCGGCGCCGTGGACGGGCACGGCCGCGTCGTGGCGCTGTCGGGCGAAGCCGGCGCCGGCAAGACGACACTGGTCGAGGCCTTCATGGAGCGGATGACGGACGGTGTGACGCTGTTGCGCGGCGCCTGCGAGGACCTCTCGATCCCCGATCCGCTCGGCGCGCTCTACGATCTCGCGCGCGAGGCGGGATGGGAGTTGCCGCAGGCGATCGACGCCCGCGAGGGGCAAAGGTTGCCGCTTTTCTCCGACGCGCTCGAGGTCTTCGAGACGAGAGGCCCAAGCGTCCTGGTCATCGAGGATCTGCATTGGGCGGATGACGCGACGCTCGACTTCGTCCGTTTCCTCGGCCGGCGCATCGCAAGCACCCATATCCTGCTCGTGATCACCGCGCGGACCGACCGCAGCGAGGGCCAGATGCGGGTTCGGCGGGCGCTCGGCGAGATTCCGGCAAGCAACATCCATCGTATCGAGGTCCCCCTGCTCAGCGAGACGGCGGTCCTGTCGCTCGCCGAGGCCGCCGGCCGCGACGGCGGCGCTATCTACCGCGCCACGGCAGGCAACGCCTTCTTCGTGACGGAGTTGCTGGCCGGCGAGAAAGACGGCCTGCTGCCGGTCAGCGTGCGCGACGCGGTGCTCGCGCGCGCCGAGCAGCTCTCGCCCGGCGCCCGCTCGATGCTCGACGCGGTTTCGGTGTTCCCGCGCCGCGCCGATGCCTGGGCGCTGAGTGGCCTTTGCGGAATCGCCGCCGCCGGCCAGCTTGCCGAATGCGTCGCCAACGGCCTGCTCGAGGATTTCGGCGACGGCTATGCCTTCCGGCACGAGATCGCCCGCACGGCGATCGAGATGGCGCTGACGCCCAGCAAACGGCGCGAGTACAATGAGCGCGCCCTGGCAGCCTTGCGGGAAAATCCGCAAGTCGCCACCGCAAGGCTGGTGCATCATGCGGTGGAAGCCCAAAGCCTTGACGTGGTGCGCGAGCTCGCGCCAGTCGCCGCGCGCGAGGCTTCCCGCGTCGGCGCGCATCGCGATGCGGCGGGCTACTACGAGGTCGCCCTGCGCTACGCGGATATCCTGCCGATCGAGAAGCGGGCGGAGCTTTATGAAGGCCATGCCTTCGAGTGCCACCTGATCGGCCGCATCGACGCGGCGATGGAAGCGCAGGGCCGGGCGCGCCAGCTGCGCCAGGCGCTCGGCGACCGGCTCAAGGAAGGCGACAGCCTCAGGTGCCTGTCGCGCTTCGCCTATCTGCTCGGCGATCGCGAGGCGGCGGACCGCTTCGGCGAGCAGGCCGTGGAGCTTCTGGAAACCGCGCCCGACAGCGCCGAGCTGGCGATGGCCTACTCGAACCTCTCGCAACTGGCGATGCTCGCCGAGCGGCTCGAGGACACGCTTTCGCTCGGCGGCAAGGCGGTCGAGCTGGCGGAGCGGCTCAACCGGACGGACATCCTCTGTCATGCGCTGAACAATGTCGGCGCCGCCGGACAATGGCTGGACTTCGCCAAGGGACGGCGCGATCTCGCCCGCAGCCTCGGGATTGCCCTGTCGGGCAACTTCCAGGAGCACGCGGCGCGCGCCTTCACGAACTGCGCCTGCGTTGAGATGAACAGGTTGAACTTCAAGGAAGCGGCGTCGTTCCTGGATAGCGGCATCGGCTACTGCGTCGAGAACGATCTCGCGACATGGCGCGATTACATGCGCGGCGTGCAGGCGCAGCTTTTGCTTCGCCGCGGGTTTTGGGACGACGCGGCGACGGTCGCGCACGAGGTTGTCGACGACGACGCAACGACGCCGCTCGTGCGCTATCCGTCGCTGGTGGCGCTGGCAAGGTTGCGCATCCGCCGCGGCGACCCGTCGGCCGAGGCGATCGTCGAAGAGATGAGGCGGTTCCTGGACAAGGGCATGGAGCTGCAGCGGCTCGTGGCGTTTGCCGGGGTGCTGGCCGAATTGGCCTGGCTCGGGCAAGCCGACAGCCAGGAAGCCCTGCGCCTGATCGCGGTTGCCGAAAGCCTCGCGCCGACGCCGGCCGTGTTCGGCGAACTTGCCATCTGGCGGGAGCTGTTGTCGCCGGGATCCGAACCCGGCGACACGGGCGGCATGGCCGAGCCGCACCGCCTGCAACTGACCGGCGACTGGCGCGCCGCCGCAGCGCTATGGGCCGAAATGGGGGCGCCTTTCGAACAGGCAATGGCCCTGCTGCTCGGCGACGAATCGGCGCAGCGCGAGGCGCTCGCCATTTTCGAGGACCTTGGCGCGAGGGCGGTCGCGCAGTATGCCCGCGGCCTAATGCGGGAAAGCGGCGTCAGCCATATCGCGAGAGGACCGCGGCAGGCGACGCGCGCCAACCAGGCCGGCCTCACGCAGCGCCAGATGGAGGTCCTGGAGCTTGTCGAGCGAGGCTTTTCCAACAAGAAGATCGCCGCGCATCTGACCATTTCGCCCAAGACGGTCGATCACCACGTCTCGGCGGTGCTGGAGAAGCTGGAAGTCATCTCGCGCGGCGAGGCGGCGGCCGCGGCGCGGAGTTCGGGGCTGTTATGACGATCAGTTGATAGGGAGCCCGGAACGGCGTTCCACCGGGATCGCGGCACGCCGGCGCTGCCCCTCATCCGGCCCTGCGGGCACCGCCGGCCCTTCGCTATCGCTCCGGGCGTTCGTCGTTCGAAAAGCCAAGCAATTGGCTTTTCGTCCGCTGCGCGGACCACGCCTCACCCCCGTTGAACGGGGAGAAGGGAAAAGGGTCAGGCGAAGGTGCCGTGGCAGTGCTTGTACTTCTTGCCGGAGCCGCAGGGGCAGAGCTCGTTGCGGCCGACCTTGCCCCATGTGGAGGGGTTCTTCGGGTCGCGGTTTTCCGACGCCACGACGGCGTTGGTGTCCTGACGCATGAGAAGCGCGGTCTCACCGCCCTGGAAATCGTCTTCGCCGGTAGTGCCGTCGATGTGGCTGCCGAACATGTCGGGCGCTTCCGGCGGCGGGGCGTCCGCCGCCTGGCGGACCAGTTCGACGCGCATCAGCTGCGCGGTGACGGCCTGGCGAAGGTTGCCGAGCATGCCCTGGAACAGCTCGAAGGCCTCGCTCTTGTATTCCTGCAGCGGGTCGCGCTGGGCGTAGCCGCGGAAGCCGACCACCGAACGCAGGTGGTCGAGATTGACGATGTGCTCGCGCCACAGATGGTCGAGCGTCTGCAGCACCACCGACCGTTCGACATAGTTCATCACGTCGGGGCCGAAGCGATCGGCGCGCTCCTTGGCGGCGGCGTCGGCCGCGGCCGTGATGCGCTCGCGGATATCGTCCTCGGCGATGCCCTCTTCCTTGACCCATTCCTCGATGGGCAGGTCGAGATTGAGATACTGCGCCGCTTCCTCCTTGAGGCCGGCGACGTTCCACTGCTCGGCATAGGCGTTTTCGGGGATGTTCTTGGCGACGATCTCCTCGATGACGCCTTCGCGCATCTCGGCGATCGTCTCCGACAGGCCTTCGCCGTCCATCAGCTCGATGCGCTGCTCGAACACCACCTTGCGCTGGTCGTTGGCGACGTCGTCATACTTGAGGAGGTTCTTGCGGATATCGAAGTTGCGCGCCTCGACCTTCTTCTGCGCCTTTTCGAGCGCCTTGTTGATCCAGGGATGGATGATCGCCTCATCCTCCTTGAGGCCGAGCTTCTGCAGCATGCCGTCCATGCGCTCGGAGCCGAAGATACGCATCAGATCGTCCTGCAGCGACAGGAAGAATTTCGAGCGGCCGGGATCGCCCTGGCGGCCGGAGCGGCCACGCAGCTGGTTGTCGATGCGGCGCGATTCGTGGCGTTCGGTGGCCAGAACATAGAGGCCGCCGGCGGCCAGCGCCTTTTCCTTCAGGCGCTCGACGTCGGCCTGGATTTCCTTTTCCCGCGCCTCGCGCTCGGGGCCCTCGGGCATGTCGCCCAGTTCCTCGGCGATGCGCATCTCGGCATTGCCGCCGAGCTTGATGTCGGTACCGCGGCCGGCCATGTTGGTGGCGATGGTGATGGCGCCGGGCTTGCCGGCCTGGGCGACGATGGCCGCCTCGCGCTCGTGGTGGCGGGCGTTCAGGACTTCGAAATCCTTGAAGCCCTCCTTGCGCAGGCGCTCGGCCAGTTGCTCGGATTTTTCAATGGAGGTTGTGCCGACCAGCGTCGGCTGGCCTTTGGCGCTGGCTTCGCGGATTTCCTTGACGATCGCCTTGTACTTCTCCTCGACCGTCCGGTAGACCTCATCGTCCTCATCCTTGCGGATGACCGGCAGGTTGGTCGGGATCTCGGTGACTTCGAGGCCGTAGATGTTGCCGAATTCCTCGGCCTCGGTCAGCGCCGTGCCGGTCATGCCGGACAGCTTCTTGTAGAGGCGGAAATAGTTCTGGAAGGTGACGGAGGCGAGCGTCTGGTTCTCCGGCTGGATCGCCACGTGCTCCTTGGCTTCAAGCGCCTGGTGCAGGCCTTCCGAATAGCGGCGGCCCGGCATCATGCGGCCGGTGAACTCGTCGATGATGACGATCTCGCCGTTGCGCACGATGTAGTCCTTGTCGCGCTGGAACAGGCGGTGCGCCTTCAGCGCGTTGTTGACGTGATGGACGATGGCGACGTTCTCGACGTCGTAGAGCGACTCGCCCTTCAACAGGCCGGCGTCGCGCAGCATGTTCTCCAGCTTCTCGGTGCCCTCCTCGGTGAAGATCGAGGTCTTCTGTTTCTCGTCGATCTCGTAGTCGGCCGGGCTGAGCTTGAGCATGAAGGTGTCGATGGTGTTGTACATTTCCGAGCGGTCCTCGAGCGGACCGGAAATGATCAGCGGCGTGCGCGCTTCATCGACCAGGATGGAATCGACCTCGTCGACGATGGCGTAGGCATGGCCGCGCTGCACCATCTGGGCGCGCTCATACTTCATGTTGTCGCGCAGATAGTCGAAACCGAGTTCGTTGTTGGTGGCGTAGGTGACGTCGGAGGCGTAAGCCTCGCGGCGCTCGTCGTCGGAGAGACCGTGGACGATGACGCCGACGGTCAGGCCGAGGAATTTATAGACGCGACCCATCCACTCGGCGTCGCGGGTGGCCAGATAATCGTTGACGGTGACGACATGGACGCCTTGGCCTGCAAGTGCATTGAGATAGACCGGCAGAGTGGCGACCAGCGTCTTGCCCTCGCCGGTGCGCATCTCGGCGATGCCGCCATTGTGAAGCACCATGCCGCCGATCAATTGTACGTCAAAGGGACGCATGCCAAGCACGCGGCGGGCCGCTTCGCGCACCGTGGCGAAGGCGGGAACCAGCAGATCGTCGAGCGCAGCGCCGTTGGCGAGATCCTGGCGGAATTTTTCCGTGCGCCCCGCAAGCTCGGCATCGGAAAGCGCCCGCATCTCGTTTTCCATGGCGTTGATGGCTTCGACCCTTGGCCGGGTCGACTTGACACGGCGGTCGTTGGAAGAACCGAAAACCTTACGGGCGAGACCGCCGAGACTGACCATCCAATGGTCCTTTCGATAGCAATTTTAGCCGCTTGCGACAGACGCCTGGCGGGCCCATCAAATCCGCGTGAATGCGGACAAACGCAAAAAGCGCCCGGAAAACGGTTCTGGACGCCAAGTCGTTGGACAGATAAGAGGGGGCTCAATCGATGTCAACGCCGCGTTAGCCCTAAGGGCAGCGCCAAATTCCGCCACAATCCGACTGATCTGGAACCCTTGCGCTTACGCGATCCTCATTGGCAATCCCCTTGGAGTTTATCTTGATGTCCCTGTCGTTCCGCCGCGCCTCGCTCGCCAGCCTCGGTCTGGCCCTCGGGCTCTCGGCTCTTTGCCTGTCGCCGCTGATGGCGCAGGAGACCAAGCCCGCCCAGGACGCCACGGCACCCGCGGCCGCTCCGGCGGCGCCGGTCGATCCCAATGCCGTGGTCGCCACCGTCAATGGCGAGAAGCTGACCGAGGCCGACCTTCAGCTCGCCGAAGGCGAACTGTCGCAACAGTTCGCGCAGATGCCGCCGGAACAGCGCCGCGCGGCTGCCCTCTCGGCCGCGATCGAAATCCGCGTCATGGCCAAGAAGGCGGTCGACAGCGGCCTCGACAAGGACGCCGACTTCCTGCGCCGCATGGCTTTCCTGCAGGCACGCGCCCTGCATGGCGAGGTGGTCGAGAAGGAAGTGGTCGACAAGGTGACGGACGCCGAAGTGCGCGCCCGCTACGACCAGGAGATCGCCAACACGCCGCCGGTCAACGAAATCCACGCTCGTCACATCCTCGTGAAGACGAAGGAAGAAGCCGAGGCGATCATCAAGCAGCTCGACGGCGGCGCCGATTTCCAGAAGCTCGCCAACGAACACACCAGCGATCCGAGCGGCAAGACCAGCGGCGGCGACCTCGGCTGGTTCGGCCCGGGGCAGATGGTGCCGGAATTCGACAAGGCGGCCTTCGCGCTCGACGTCGGCAAATATTCGAAGGAGCCGGTGCAGTCGCAGTTCGGCTGGCACGTCATCAAGGTCGAGGACAAGCGCGCCAAGCAGCCGCCGGCCTTCGACGACGTCAAGGACCAGGCCAAGCAGGCGGTGATCCGCGACAAGTATTTCGCCATGGTCAAGGAGCTGCGCGCGGCCGCCAAGGTCGAGATCCCGGACGAGAAGCTCAAGAAGGACGTCGACACGATGGAAGCCGGCAAGTAATCCGCTGCCGACTGGAAACCTTGCAAAGGGCGCCTTCGGGCGCCCTTTCGCATTCGGGAGTCAAGCGGTCGCTAAAGCATGTCGCCCAGAAGTGTGCGGCGGTTCTGGGACAACGACATGCATCAAAACAAAGACTTAAAGCGCGTCGCCTGAATCCGATTCAGCGCGAGGCGCTTTAGAGCGTTTCACCGTTTCACGGAAACGGCGAACCCCGCTATCTCCTTGTTTTGACGCAATTCCGGACCGAAGGCTACGGCGAGGCGCCGAGCCCAACCGCTTCACACTTTTCCTGGAATTGCTCTGATTCCCCGCGTGATGTAGCGCACGGCGGCGCGGATCGCCGCGTCGTCCTCGTCGAGCCGTCCGGCCAGCAGGTGCCGCCAGGCGAAGGAAGCGATCAGGTCGGCGACGATCCCGGCATCGACATCGGCCGCCACCTCGCCACGCGCCTTGGCGCGCTCGATCATCCGACCGGTATGGCCGCGGCGCCCTTTTGAATATTCGGCGAGCGCGGCCGCGGCCGTCTCGTCCGACTGCGCCTCGGCGATCAGCGAGCGGAAGATGTTGCCTGACGGGGTGTCGCGCCAATGCGCGAACAGATTCTCGAGGAAGCCGGCCAGATCGTCCTCGATGTTTCCGGTGTCGGGCGTCTCGACGCGCTTCTGGCGCTGGTAGACCTCGATCAGCAGCGCCGCCTTGCTCGGCCACCAGCGATAGATGGTCGGCTTTCCCGCCCGCGCCCGCCGGGCGACAGCCTCGATCGAGAAACCGGCATAGCCCGCCTCGCGCAACACCGCCTCGGCGGCCTTGACGATGGCATCGGCGCTCTCGGGGTTGCGTTTCGCGCCGATCGACTTGCGCCCGCGAGCGGCGGCTTCGTCCATCGAGGTCTTCCTTAGCCGGTGAATCTGGTGCCGATCATATTGACTTCGGCGATGAAGCGAAACGACGCGTTTCCAATTGCAAAGCCGCCGGCCAGGCCGGGAGGGCGCGGCCAGAACGCCCCTTGCGCCGACGCGCGCTATCGGGCAAACCGGCCTTCTTTTCGTGTTCTTGCCGCTCCGGGGTTCCGATGTCCGCTACGATTTCGCCGCTCGCACCGAAGAAATATCCGAAGATGCCGGTCATCGAGGGTGTGCGCATCGCGACCGCCGAAGCCGGCATCAAATACAAGAACAGAACCGACCTGCTCGCCATGGTCTTCGATCCGGGCACGGCTGTCGCCGGCGTGTTCACCCGGTCGAAATGCCCGTCGGCGCCGGTCGACTTCTGCCGTCAGAACCTGCCTGCCGGCAAGGCGCGGGTCCTGGTGGTCAATTCCGGCAACGCCAACGCCTTCACCGGCAAGAAGGGCAAGGCTTCGACCGCGCTGACCGGCGAGGCGGCGGCCAAGGCCGCCGGATGCTCGGAAGCGGAAGTCTTCCTGGCCTCGACCGGCGTCATCGGCGAGCCGCTCGACACCACCAAATTCAGCCATCTGCTCGCCGGCCTGGTCAAGGACGGCAAGCCGGATCTGTGGACCGAGGCGGCCAAGGCGATCATGACCACGGACACCTATCCGAAGGTGGCGACGGCGACGGTCAAGCTCGGCGACGCCGACGTCACCATCAACGGCATCGCCAAGGGCGCCGGCATGATCGCGCCCGACATGGCGACGATGCTTTCCTTCATCGCCACCGACGCGCCGATCGCCGCCCCCGTGCTGCAGGATCTGCTTTCGCGCGGCACGGCCAAGACCTTCAATGCGGTGACCGTCGACAGCGACACCTCGACCAGCGACACGCTGCTCATCTTCGCCACCGGCAAGGCCGCCGCGCGTGGCGCGCCGGCGATCAGCGATCCCAAGGATGCGCGGCTCGGCGCGTTCCGTCGGGCGCTCGGCAAGGTGCTGAAGTCGCTGGCGCTGCAGGTGGTGCGCGACGGCGAGGGCGCGCGCAAGCAGGTCGAGGTCACGGTGACCGGCGCCAAATCGGCACGTTCGGCCAAGCGGGTCGCGCTTTCGATCGCCAATTCGCCGCTGGTGAAGACGGCGGTTGCGGGCGAGGACGCCAATTGGGGCCGCGTCGTCATGGCCGTCGGCAAGGCTGGCGAGCCTGCCGACCGCGACCGGCTGTCGATCTGGTTCGGCGACAATCGGCTCGCGCATGAGGGCGAGCGCGATCCAGGCTATTCGGAGGAAGCGACCTCGGCCTATATGAAGCGCGACGACATCCGCATCCGCGCCGATCTCGGCATCGGTCGCGGCAAGGCGACGGTGTGGACCTGCGACCTCACCAAGGAATATGTCGCCATCAACGGCGATTACCGGAGCTGATGGCGCCGGTGTCCGGGCATCCGGCAAGCGTGCTGGCGGTCGTGCGCCGCTACGAGGCGGCGGGCTTTCGTGCCTGGCCGGCGGCCGCGGTCCATTATGACGGGACCTGGGTGGTGCGGCTCACGGCCGGACACCCCGCCAAGCGCCTGAACTCCGTCAATCCACTCGATCCGGGCGACACGCACGCCATCGAGGAGCGCATCGGCCGCGCCGCAAGGCGGTTCGATGCCTATGGCCGGCCGCTGACCTTTCGCATGTCGCCGCTGTCGGGACAGGTTCTGTCCACGCATCTCGACAAGGCCGGCTGGAACAGGTTCGACGAATCCCTGGTGATGCGGCTGCCGCTGAAAGAGGTCGAGCTCGGCGCGGCCATGGACCAGATTCCGCTCAAGGACATCAGCCGCTTCATCGGCGCGTCGCTGAGGACGAGCGGCTCGGACGCCTCGTTGCGGCCCGGCCTGTCGGAGGTCATCGGCGCCATCCAGCCGGAAGCCGGGCTGTTCGCGCTCGAGGACGGCAACGAGCCGCTGGCGACGCTGATCTGCGTCCATGACGGCGATCTCGCGGGCCTGTTCGAGGTCGCCACCGAAAAGTCGGCGCGCAAGAAGGGCCATGGCCGCAATCTTATCCTGTCGGCGCTGAAATGGGCGCGGCTGCGCGGCGCGCGCGAGGCCTGGCTACAGGTCGAGGCCGGCAATCTACCGGCGCTCTCGCTCTACCGGTCGCTCGGCTTCGAGGAAGTCTATCGCTACCACTATCGACGGCCGCCGGGCGCATGAGCGAGGTCAAGCCAACCGGAAAGCGCCTGTTGCTGGTCGCTGCCTGCGCGCTGGTCGACACCGACCGGCGCGTGCTGCTGGCGCAGCGCCCGGAAGGAAAGCAGCTTGCAGGTCTGTGGGAGTTTCCGGGCGGCAAGGTCGAGCCGGGCGAAACGCCGGAGCAATGCCTGGTTCGCGAACTCAATGAGGAGCTCGGCATCGAGACGGAGATTCCGTGCCTGGCGCCGCTCACCTTTGCCAGCCATTCCTATGACGATTTCCATCTCCTGATGCCGCTTTATGTCTGCCGCCGCTTCCGCGGGATCGCGCAGCCGAGGGAAGGGCAGGGGCTCAAATGGGTCAGGCCCCGGCAGATGCGCGACTATCCGATGCCGCCGGCCGACGCGCCGCTGATCCAGTTCCTCATCGACCTTTTGTAGTTTCACGGTCGCCTTAGCGGCAGTTCATCGTTTCTCGGGCGCGGTGACGTTTCACGCTTTTTCCGGAGCTGCTTTAGCCAGCGTTAATGGAAGATTTATCTCGACGTGAAAAATTGCGCGAGGCCGTTTCGCGCGGCGATATCGTCGATGACTGGGAAACACGGCATGAGCCTTGAAAGAGACTGGGACTCGATCCGGCCCGACCGAGGCTTCCGCGCGGTGGACGCCGGCATGGGCATCCTGCGGATAACGCTTCTCTTCGGCTCGGCCGCAGTGGCGCTGGCGCTGATCGCGACGCCTTTCCTGGACAGCCAGACCCGGCCGCAGAGCGCCCGTGACGGCTTCTCCAGCGGGCTCGACATGACGGCGACCGGATCGATCGGCCATCGCCCCAATACATATACTGTGCGCCGAAGCGTGCTGCAGCCTTTGCCCAGTTCAATCTGCGTCATCCGCAATGACGGCAGCCGCAGCGGCGAGTGCTGACTTGGTTAATGATTTGGCGGCAGGGCGGCGTTTCACTCGCTGTTAAGCTTTTACCGTTAACCTTTCTTAACGGGTAGGACATTAGAGTTCCCGCATAAGGGATCGATGACCATGAAAAACCTGCTGCAACAATTCATTGAAGATGAAACAGGCGCCACGGCCGTCGAATATGGCCTGATCGTCGTGGTGTTGTCGCTCGTCATTGTCGGCGGGGTCAGCCAAGCCTCCAGTGCGCTCCAGTGGTTGTTCAGCGACAACAACAGCAGATTGGTCCAGGCCTTTTCCCACTGACGTGGGCCAACCGCCATCGCAGCTGAGGCAGTTAAGTCTTAGGCGGGTTCTCCAGGGCGGATTTCAGCGAAACCTTGGCCGATCCGGGTTTGAGCGGCTTTTGCTGCGAGGCGTCGGGCGCCCAACCCGACATCCAGACAATCGAAAAACTTGCGCGGATACGGCCATCCGGATCCGAGAATCGCTCGGCATAGATTTCGGCGGCGCGGGCAAACAGGCGTCTGCCGGCTGGCCGCCGGCTGCGATCGAGGAGAGCGCTGGTTTCGCCCATGGCGCGCAGATCGGCGGCAAGATCGAACAGCGTATCGTAGCGCACCGCGACCGTTTCGACATCGGCGACAGGCAAAGCCAGGCCGGCGCGCTGCAACAGCGCGCCCGCGTCGCGCACGTCGGTGAAAGGAAGGATGCGCGGGCTCGCGCCGCCAAAAAGCTCCGTCTCGGCCGCAAGCATGCTCTCGCGCAACTCCGTGAGCGTGCCTGCGCCGGCGAAAGCGCCGAGGAACAGCCCGTCCGGTCTCAGCGCCCGGCGGATTTGCGCCAGCACGCCGGGAATGTCGTTCATCGCGTGCAGCGAGAGCAGGGAAACGACGAGATCGAGGCTGCCTTCCTCGAACGGCACGGTCTCCGGCGGCGCCACCAGGCCGGGGCCGCCGGCCAGAAGCGCTTCGTCCATCTCGACGCGCACGATCTCGCCGACCTTGCCGCTGCCGGCAAGCACGTCCGCCGCCGCCGACGTCTGGCAGAACAGCGCGGCCGCCTTGCCGAAGCGGCGTTCGACGGCGCCCAGCCGGTCGGCAAGGTCTTCCGCGGCGCGCCGCATCAGGAAATCGGCGCCTTCGACGGGGCGGGCGAGAGCCCTGCGCTTGCGCGCGAGCCAGAGCTCGGTGTCGATCAAGGGCTGCAATGAAAAGCTTCCTGTTGTCCGCGCGTGCCGCAGTGGTGTTAAGGTGGCGCGAGGTTCCTTTCACGTGGCCGATCCGGTGCACAAGATCAAGACCACAGCGGTCCAGGATATGACGCGGCAGGCGCTGGCCTGGCCGGCGCGCCTGTTGTTTCCGCCGGTTTGCGCCGGCTGCCGTCGCCATGTGTCGCAGCCTGGCGTGCTGTGCGGCGCCTGCTGGCCCAAGCTGAGACTGCTGGAGAAGCCGTGGTGCCCGGTGATGGGCACGCCCTTCACCCACGACATGGGCGAGGGGTTTTTGTCGGCCGAGGCGATCGCCGATCCTGCGCCCTTCGAGCGGGCGCGGGCGGCCGTCGTCTATTCAGGCGTCGCGCGGCAGATGGTGCAGGGGCTGAAATATCAGGATCGAACCGACCTCGCGCGCTGGATGGCGAACTGGATGATGCGCGCCGGCGCCGAGCTGATCGCGGAGGCCGACCTGGTCGTGCCGGTGCCGTTGCACTGGCGGCGCTTCTTCCGGCGCCAGTTCAACCAGTCGGCGGAGCTTGGACGGGCCGTTGCAAAGCTCGGCGGGCTGCCCTTCTCGCCATCCGCGATCCGGCGCGTGAAGCTGACGCGCCAGCAGGTCGGGCTCGAACGGCACGAGCGCGAGGAGAATGTGCGCGCCGCATTCCGCGTGCCGCCGGACGCCGAGATCGAAATAGCGGGGCGCCGGGTGCTGGTGGTCGACGATGTCTACACCACCGGCGCGACGGTGCGGGCGGTCGCCAAGGCGCTGAAGAGGGGCGGCGCCGGAGCCGTCGACATCCTCACTTTCGCGCGCGTCCTGCCCGGGGACTTTCGGCCCGATGAGTCCGCGACTATATAGGTTTGAGTTTGTTGTTTGCCGCATGTCGCTTTCGTACCTGATTCGACGGCATGCATGAGGACTGCCGGCCAATGGCTGATGTGACGATCTACACCCGCATGATGTGCGGCTACTGCAGCGCCGCCAAGCGGTTGCTCGACCGCAAGGGGGTGCCCTATACCGAGCACGACGCCTCGTTCTCGCCGGAATTGCGCCAGGAAATGATTTCGAAGGCGCATGGGCGAGCCACCTTTCCGCAGATTTTCATCGGCGACACGCATGTCGGCGGCTGCGACGACCTCCACGATCTGGAGTCGCAGGGCCGGCTGGACGCGCTGCTCGCCAACGGGAGATGACCATGGGTAGTTTCAAGGCCGCCGCCGTGCAGATGCGTTCGGGCACCAGTCCGGAGCGCAACGCCGCCGACATGGAGATTTTGGTCCGCCAGGCCGCCGGCCAGGGTGCCACCTATGTCCAGACGCCGGAAATGACCGGAGCGCTGGTGCGCGACAAGGAAGCCGGCGCGGCCGCTTTCACCACCGAGGACAAGGACATCGTCGTCGCCACCGCGCGCAGGTTGGCGAAGGAGCTCGGCATCTACCTGCATATCGGCTCGACGGCGATTCGCCGCGCCGACGGCAAGCTCGCCAACCGCGCGTTCCTGTTTTCGCCCGACGGCGCCGCGATTGCCGGCTACGACAAGATCCATATGTTCGACGTCGATCTCGACAATGGCGAGAGCTGGCGCGAATCCGCGGCCTACGAGCCGGGGACGGAAGCTACCGTGACCGATATCAACGGGACGAAGCTTGGCTTTGCCGTGTGCTACGACCTGCGCTTCCCGCAGCTGTTCCGCACCGAGGCGATGGCCGGGGCCGAAGTGCTGACGGTGCCTGCCGCCTTCACGCGCCAGACCGGCGAGGCCCACTGGCATGTGCTGCTGCGCGCCCGCGCCATCGAGAACGGCGCCTATGTCGTCGCCGCAGCGCAAGGCGGCCTGCATGAGGACGGGCGCGAGACCTATGGCCATTCGCTGATCGTCGATCCATGGGGGCGCATCATCGCCGAGGCATCGCATAACGAGCCCGGCGTGATCGTCGCCGAGATCGATCCGGCCCAGTCGTTGGCCGCGCGCCGCAAGATTCCCAATCTGAAGAACGCGCGGGATTTCACCGTCAGTGCCGGGACAAGCGAAGCGCCGCGTCTCAGGGGTGCCGCTTCTTGATCCGTTTTTCACTGATCTGCGAACACGAGCACGAATTCGAAGCGTGGTTCCGCAGCAATGATGATTTCGACACCCAGAAGAAGCGCGGCTTCGTCGATTGCCCGAGCTGCGGCTCGCACAAGGTCGAGAAAGCGCTGATGGCGCCCGCCGTCTCCACGTCGCGCAAACAGGAGAAGGTCGCCTTGGCCATGGGCGAAGCACAGAAGCAGGCGCTGGCGCAGCTCAAGGCGCTGGCCGAGAAGGTGCGCGAGAATGCCGACTATGTCGGCGACAAATTCGCCGAGGAAGCGCGCAAGATCCATTTCGGCGAGACCGATCCGCGCGGCATCTACGGCGAAGCGACGCCCGAAGAGGCGCAGAGCCTCGCCGAGGACGGCGTCGAGTTCATGCCGATCCCGAGCTTTCCGGACGACCGGAATTAGGACGGCGAACTCAAGCTTCCGATCAGTTTTTCCAGCAGTTTCGCCAGCATTTCCCGGTCCTCGCGCGTCAGGCCGGCGAGGATCTCATGCTCGTTGGCGACGTGGGCGGTGAGTGCCTCGTCGGTAAGCTCGCGGCCTTTCGCGGTGAGCTCGACGACGACGCCACGCCGGTCGCTGGGGTGCGGCGCGCGCCGTGTCAGGCCGGCCTTCTCCAGGCGGTCGAGGCGAGCGGTCATGGCGCCCGACGTCACCATTGTCGCCTCGTAAAGCTCGGTCGGCGTCAGCGCGTAGGGCGCGCCGGAACGGCGCAGCGTCGCCAGCACGTCGAATTCGCCGGACTGCAGCCCAAAGCGGGCAAAGACCGGCGCCAGCCGGTCGCGCGCGATCAGCGACGAGGCCTCGTTGAGCCGCCCGATGACGCCCATCGGCGACACATCCAGGTCCGGCCGCTCACGTCGCCACTGCTCCATGGCCCTGCCCGCTCGATCCATATCGCTCACCGTGAAGTATCTTGACGTAAAGAATCTTTGCGCTATCTTATCGCAATGAGAACCGGCCGCCAAGCGGTCTCGCGGAGACAGGACAGCCCGATGAAACTTATCTGGGATTCGGCGATCGGCCTTCTGGTGGTGACGGGCGGGCTGCTCGGCATGACGTTGCCGTTCGGCAAGCTCGCTACCGGCGCCGGCGTGCCGGCCATGGTCTGGGCCTTCGTTATTTCGCTGGGCGCTGGCGGTGTGCTGCTACTGGCGCTTCTCTTGCGCGGCGAACGCATCCGGCTGACGCCGCGCAAGCTGCGTTATTTCTTCGTCACCGCGGCGATTTCCTATGCCATTCCCAATCTTTTGATGTTCTCGGCCATCCCGCATCTCGGCGCCGGTTACACCGGCATCATGTTCACGCTGTCGCCGGTGATCACGCTGGTGTTCTCGATCCTGCTCGGCGTCAGGCGTCCCAATCTGCTCGGTGTCATCGGCATCGTCGTCGGCTTCGTCGGCGCGGCGATGGTCGCGCTGACGCGCGGCGAGGCCGGCCAGCCAGCCGACTATTTCTGGGTTGCCATAGGATTGCTCATTCCGGTCAGCCTCGCCGCCGGCAACATCTATCGCACCGTCGACTGGCCGGAAGGCACCGGCCCGATCGAGCTTGCCGTCGGCAGCCATCTGGCCTCGGCCACGCTGCTTCTCGTCGGCATCCTCGGCCTTCTGGGCACGCATGCCTTCGCCCCGCTCGGCGCCGTGCCGCTGGTGGTGGTCGGCCAGGTTGCGTCGGCCTCGGCGATGTTCGCCTTCTTCTTCCGTCTGCAGGCGGTCGGCGGCCCGGTCTATCTCAGCCAGATCGGCTATGTGGCGGCGGCCGTCGGCCTGTTCGCGGGCACGATCTTCCTCGGCGAGCACTACCAGCTTCTGACCTGGCTGGGCGCCGCCATCATCACCGCCGGCGTTTTCATCACGACCAAGGCACAAAGCCAGGCTGGCGCGCCGACGCCGGTCCGGATCGAGCCGGCATCGTCCACGAGCTAATCCGCTTTGCCGGAGGATTCCGGCTGCGGATGGCGGCGGCGATGGGTGGCGGCGGCGCGCGCCGCCTGCTCATAGATGCCCGTCATCAACTCCAACGTGCGCGCGACGTCCTCGAGCTTCTCGGCCATCTCGGGAATGCGCTTCACCGCCTCGATGAGCAGGACCGAACGGATATCGGCATAGCGCTCCGTCACCCGATGACCGAGCGGCGTCACCTCATAGGTCACGCCCGCCCTGCCGCTGCCGGTGCGCGTGATCAGCCCGCCCTTCAACAGCTTGCGCAGGCTGTACTGGATGTTGGGAATGTCGTCGCGATTGGTCATCTGGGCGAGATCGCGGACGCTTTTGGGCCGATCGTTCATCCTGATGACGTGGAGCAGCGCGTTTTCGGGCCCGCTGGCCGAAAACTCTATCACCGTGGCGAGACATTCCGCCTGCCAGTGGCCGAACGCCTCATATGACCGCATCAGTGCGTATTCGACCTCGGTGACGTCGATCTCCAGCGGCGTGCGCGCCAGATGCCAGCCGCGGTCGAGCAGTTCTTCCTGTGTTTCCAAAGATTTGCGACGCTCGTTCATCCGCCTGTCCCTCCGCGCCAAGGATGCGCCGATCCATGCGATTGCGTCTACATGAATTTATGATAGACTTTCTATTATAAATTATAACGAAAAACGGAGGAGAACATCGTCATGAGCATGCTCGACAAGTCCGCGACCGGCACGCAGCCCTTCTTTCTCGGCACATTCGCGTCCAACTGCTCCGGCGGCATGACCGTCACAAAGGTCGACGAGCGCTGGGACAATTCCTGGGACAACAATGTCAAGCTCGCCCGGCTTCTCGACGAAGCCGGCATCGACTTCATGCTGCCGATCGCCCGCTGGATCGGTTACGGCGGTGAAACCAATTTTCATGGCAACGTGCTTGAGACGATCACCTGGGCGGCTGGGCTGCTGGCGCTCACCCGCAATCTCACAGTCTTTGCCACCACCCACACGGCGGCCAATCATCCGGTGGTCGTGGCCAAGCAACTGGCGACCATCGACCAGATCAGCCGCGGTCGCATCGGCCTCAACATCGTCGCCGGCTGGAACAAGCCGGAATACGAGGCGCTTGGGCTGACGCTGCCCGACGACCACATCACACGCTACGGCTATGCGCAGGAATGGTTCGACATCGTGCGCGCCCTGTGGAGCCGCACGGAAGCCTTCGACTGGGACGGCACCTGGTTCAAGCTCAAGAAAGTGCTCGGCGATCCGCGCCCGTCCTCGCCGCCGCCGATCCTCAACGCGGCCGGCTCGGAGGAAGGGCGCAAATTCGCTGTCCGCAACGCCGATTTCCTGTTCACGCCGGCCATCGACCTCTCGCGCTCGAAGGACGAGATCGCGGCGCTGAAGGAGCAAGGTAAAGTGGCGGGCAGCGACGTCGATGTGCTGACTTTCGCGCATGTCGTGTGCCGGCCCACGGAAAAGGAAGCAAAAGACTATCTCGAGCATTTCGGCCGCGCCAACGCGGATTGGGCAGCCGTGGACAATCTGGTGCGGCTGCAATTCGCCCATGCGCAATCCTTCCCGCACGATCTTCTGGCGCTCATCCGCGACCGCATGGCGGCGGGCCATGGCGGTTTCCCGCTGACCGGCACGCCCGAGCAGGTGGCAGACGGCATCACCCAACTGCACGAAGCCGGCTTCCGCGGATCGACCTTGTCTTTCGTCGACTATGTCGAGGAATTCCCCTATTTCCGCGACACGGTCCTGCCTATCCTTGAACAGAGGGGCATCCGCATCGCGCCGGCCGCGATGCAGTCGGCGGCTTAGCGAGGAGATGGCAATGCCCAACGCAGAAGGTCCGGTCAGCGTCGCGGATTTCCGCGCCGCCATGCGGCTCATCGTCGGCAATGTCAGCGTCATCACCGCCGGCGTCGGCGACGACCGTACCGGTCTCGTCGTCATTTCCGTGGTGTCGCTGTCGGCGGAGCCGCCGAAGGTGATCGCCTGCGTCAACCGCTCCTCGTCGACCTGGCCCATCATCGAACGCTACCGGCATTTCGGCGTCAACTCGCTCGGGCCACAGCACCAGCGGCTCGCCGAGCGGTTCTCGGGTTTCGGCGGAATAAAGGGCAAGGACCGCTACGAGGGCGCCGAATGGACGACGCTGAAGACGGGCGCAGCGCTGCTTGCCGAGGCGGTCGCCGCCTTCGACTGCAGCCTGGACGAGATGATCGACCGCGGCACGCACTCGATTGTCATCGGCTCGGTCGAGGCGGTCAGGACGCAGGATACCGGTCAGGCGCTGATCTACTGGCGGGGCGGTTATCGGCCCTTGGAAGCCTGACCGGCTGTCGAGATCAGACGGAAGCTTTCTCGGCCAGCACCATATAGTTGACATCCATGTCCCTGGACTTCTGCCAGCGGTCGGCCAGCGGATGATAGATGACGCCGGTGCGGTCGATCACCGTGAGCCCGGCGGCGCCCAGCGCCTTCCCAAGCTCCTCCGGCCGCACCAGCTTGCCGAACTGATGCGTGCCGCGCGGCAGCCAGCGCAGCACATATTCGGCGCCGATAATGGCAAGGCCGAGCGCCTTCAGCGTGCGGTTGATGGTGGCGACGAACATGATGCCGCCGGGGCGGACCATCTGGCCGCATTTGGCGACGAACAGGTCGACGTCGGCGACATGCTCGACCACTTCCATGTTGAGGATGACGTCGAAGGTTTCGCCGGCGTCGGCCAGCGCCTCGGCCGTCGTGGCGCGATAGTCGACGCTGACGCCGGCCTCCGCCGCGTGCAGCTTTGCCACTTCAATGTTGGTCGCGGAAGCGTCGGCGCCGACCACTTCGGCGCCAAGCCTGGCCATCGGCTCGCACAAAAGCCCGCCGCCGCAGCCGATGTCGAGGAAGCGCAGGCCTTCGAACGGCCGCGCGGCGCGCGGATCGCGGCCGAAACGCGCCGCCACCTGGTCGCGGATATAAGCAAGCCGCACCGGATTGAACTTATGCAGCGGACGGAACTTGCCGTTCGGGTTCCACCATTCGGCGGCAAGGGCGGAGAAGCGCTCGACTTCTCCGGCATCGATGGTCGATCGGCGGGGCTCTGGCATGGCGGGTCTCCAGCGCATGCCCCCGAAAGCCGGAATCGATTTTCGGAAAGGATCATGCGTAAAGTCAAAGTGCTACAGCGTCCCTTGCGCCTCCCAAAGGACGCGCGGCGCTGTAGGCGCTAGGAAGTCGGGTCCTTGGCGCCAAAAGTCAAGGCAAGGTTTTTCGGTTGTTGCCACGCGCCCACACCGTCAGCACGTGGCAGCTTGGTCGGACCAACGCTGAAACGGAATCACGACTTCGCACGAATGGGACGCCATAGACTGTTCGAAAAGGAGCTCGATCATGCAGCCCTCGATCCTCTGGCGCCGTCTCGATCTCGAAGGCCACGATGCCTGCCTGCTTTGCGCGACCGAGATCGGTTGGCGGCTCAACGGTCACGCGCTGTTCCTACATGACGGCCGGCCCTGCAGCCTGGCCTATTCGGCGGAGTGCGATGCCGACTGGCGCACATGTTCCGCAAGCGTCGAGGGCTTTCTCGGCACGCAAACCTTGCGCTATGAGGTCGAACGGCTGGCCGATGGCCGATGGATACTGAATGGTGCGGAGCAGGCGGAGGTTGCCGGGCTTGTCGATATCGATTTAGGCTTCACGCCGGCGACGAACCTCTTGGCGATCCGCCGCTTCGACCTTGCCGTCGGCGACGCGACGCCTGCCCCGGCGGCCTATCTGGCCTTTCCGGAGTTGAGGCTTGAACGACTGGACCAGAACTACCGTCGCCTCGACGACGGCCGCTACGCCTATGCCGCGCCGAAATTCGGCTACGACCAGGTGCTGGAGGCCTCGCCGGTCGGCTTCATTGTCGACTATCCAGGCCTTTGGAAAGCCGTTGTGCTGAATTGAGCCGCATCGGGCGTCGGCCGTCGCGTTAAGGCATAGACAGCGCAACCTCGGCATGGCTCATCTCGACGCTGGCCGGGTCGATCGCCTGCACCGCTTCGCTGCCGCCAATCTCGGCCATGATGCGGTCCGCCGCGGCCTTTGCCTGTTCCAGGCTTTGCCAGCGCACGACGTCGACCCACACCCCATCCTCGCGCCTGCCGAGCTGTCGGCTTAGAAAGCCAGGCTGCCGGGCAAGCCAATCCGTCATGAGCCCATTGTTGGCGACAAAGCCGGCTTCGGTGCCGGGCTTGAGGCGAAAGGTGACGATTTCCAGCGTTTCGGTCATCAGAATCTCCAAAGCCCCGGTTTCGGCAGCCTTATGGCATGACGGGCGACGGTATCCGTCAGGATGAGCGGTGCCGGGGCGGCTATAAGCGCGCTCGCTTGCGAAGCCTTGCTGTTTTGGCTAAGGAGGCCGCGCATTTCCGCGCCGGGTCGCCCTGGCGTTTCCTCCGGTGCCGGCCTTGAGCCGGCTTCAGTCAAAGGCATTTCGCTTCCATGGCGCGTATCGTGATGAAATTCGGCGGAACCTCGGTCGCCGACATCGCCCGCATCCGCAATGTGGCGCGCCATGTCAAACGCGAGGTCGATGCCGGCCACGACGTTGCCGTGGTGGTCTCGGCCATGGCCGGCAAGACCAACGAGCTGGTCGGCTGGACCCGCGAAGCCTCGCCCATGCACGATGCGCGCGAATATGACGCCGTCGTCGCTTCGGGCGAGCAGGTCACGGCCGGTCTTCTGGCGATCACGCTGCAGAATATGGGCATCCATGCACGATCCTGGCAGGGCTGGCAGATCCCGATCAAGACCGACAGCGCCCATGGCGCGGCACGCATCCTCGACATCGACGGCGCCTTCCTGATCAAGCGCTTCGGCGAGGGCCAGGTGGCGGTCATCGCCGGTTTCCAGGGCATCGGGCCGGACAACCGCATCGCCACGCTCGGCCGCGGCGGCTCCGACACGAGCGCCGTGGCGATCGCGGCGGCGGTCAAGGCCGACCGCTGCGACATCTATACCGACGTCGACGGCGTCTACACGACCGACCCTCGCATCGAGCCGAAAGCCCGGCGTCTGGCCAAGATTTCCTTCGAGGAAATGCTCGAAATGGCCTCGCTCGGCGCCAAGGTGCTGCAGGTGCGCTCGGTCGAGCTTGCCATGGTACACAGGGTGCGTACCTTCGTGCGGTCGTCCTTCGACGATCCCGATGCGCCCGGAATGGGGGATTTGCTCAATCCGCCCGGAACGCTCATTTGCGACGAGGAAGAGATCGTGGAACAGCAGGTCGTCACCGGAATTGCCTACGCCAAGGACGAAGCGCAGATTTCGCTGCGCCGCGTCGGCGACCGTCCAGGCGTCGCCGCCGGCATCTTCGGCCCGCTGGCCGAGGCCAACATCAATGTCGACATGATCGTCCAGAACATCTCCGAGGACGGCAAGTTCACCGACATGACCTTCACCGTGCCATCCGGCGACGTCGACAAGGCGCTTGCGGTTCTGGAGAAGCTCAAGCCGGAAGTCGGCTACGATGTCGTGCAGTCGGAAGCCGGCATGTCGAAGGTCTCGGTCATCGGCATCGGCATGAGGAGCCACGCCGGCGTTGCCGCCACTGCCTTCAAGGCGCTGGCCGACAAGGCGATCAACATCCGCGCCATCACCACTTCCGAGATCAAAATCTCGATACTGATCGATGGTCCCTACACGGAACTCGCGGTTCGCACTTTGCATTCCGTCTACGGTCTGGATAAGCAATAGCAGGAACTGAGTCAGTTGTTGCGTGAGCGCCGGCCGCGGGAGAAACTGCGGCGGGCGAAATGCCCATTGGAGAACAAGCCGCGATGCGTGATACGGCCAGTGGCCCGCGCGTTCTGCTCAAACGGCTTCGCGAGCTCATGCAGGAGCCGCTGGAGCCGCAGGAGCGGCTCGACCGCATCGTGCGCGACATCGCCTCCAACATGGTCGCCGAAGTCTGCTCGCTCTATGTGCTGCGCGCCGACTCGGTTCTCGAACTCTACGCCACCGAGGGTCTGAACCCGAACGCCGTCCACCTGGCGCAGCTCAGGCTCGGGCAGGGCCTTGTCGGCACGATCGCCGCCAGCGCGCGGCCGCTCAACCTCTCCAACGCGCAGGAACATCCGGCTTTCGCCTACCTGCCGGAGACGGGCGAGGAGATCTATAATTCCTTCCTCGGCGTGCCGGTGCTGAGGGCAGGGCGAACGCTGGGCGTGCTGGTGGTGCAGAACAAGACCATGCGCCACTATCGCGACGACGAGGTCGAAGCGCTCGAAACGACGGCGATGGTGATCGCCGAGATGATCGCCACCGGCGATCTCGCCCGCCTGACCAAGCCGGGGCTGGAGCTCGACCTGCGCCGCCCGGCGAGCTTCACCGGCGTCTCCTTCAACGACGGCGTCGGTCTCGGCCATGTCGTGCTGCACGAGCCGCGCATCGTCGTCACCAACCTGTTCAACGAGGACAGCGAGGAGGAAGTGCGCCGGCTGCAGTCCTCGCTCGGCTCGCTCCGGCTCTCCATCGACGACATGCTGGAGCGGCGCGAGGTCGCCTTCGAGGGCGAGCACCGCGAGGTCCTCGAGGCTTACCGCATGTTCGCCAATGACAGCGGCTGGGTGCGTCGTCTGGAAGAGGCGATCCGCAACGGCCTGACGGCGGAAGCGGCGGTCGAAAAGGTCCAGAGCGACATGCGCGCGCGCATGCTGCACATGACCGACCCCTATCTGCGCGAGCGGATGAGCGATTTCGACGACCTCGCCAACCGGCTCTTGCGCCAGCTGATGGGGCGCGGGCCGGAGGATGTCGCGGCAGCGTTGCCCAAGGACGCCATCATCGTCGCCCGCTCGATGGGCGCGGCCGAGCTGCTCGACTATCCGCGCGACAAGCTGCGCGGCCTTGTGCTGGAGGACGGCGCCGCCACCAGCCATGTCGTGATCGTCGCGCGCGCCATGGGCATTCCGGTCGCCGGACAGGTGAAAGGCGCCGTTTCCATGTCGGAAAACGGCGATGCCATCATCGTCGACGGCGAGGAAGGCACCATCCATCTCAGGCCGCAATCCGACCTGGAAGCCGCCTATGCCGAAAAGGTCCGGTTCCGGGCCCGGCGGCAGGAAGTCTATCGCGAGCTGCGCAAGAAGCCGTCGCTGACCAGGGACGGGGTTCCGGTCGATCTCCTGATGAATGCGGGCCTTGCCGTCGACCTGCCGCAGCTGACCGAGTCGGGCGCCGCCGGCATCGGCCTGTTCCGCACCGAGCTGCAGTTCATGGTCGCCTCGACCTTCCCGCGCGCCGAGGCGCAGGAGCGGCTTTACCGCGACGTGCTCGACGCCGCGCGCGGCAAGCCGGTCACTTTCCGCACCATCGACATCGGCGGCGACAAGGTGCTGCCTTACTTCAAAGGAGCGATCCAGGAAGAGAACCCGGCGCTGGGCTGGCGGGCGATCCGGCTGACGCTCGATCGTCCCGGGCTGCTCAGGACGCAGATCCGGGCGATGCTGAAAGCCAGCGGCGGCCGCGAGCTGAAGCTGATGCTGCCAATGGTCACCGAGCTGTCGGAAATCGCGCAGGCGCGCGAGATCATCGACCGCGAGGTTCGGCATTTGTCGCGCTTCGCGCACCACCTGCCTACCAGCCTCAAGCTCGGCGCGATGCTGGAAGTGCCCTCGCTCTTGTTCCAGCTCGACGAATTGATGAAGGCGGTTGATTTCGTCTCGGTCGGCTCCAACGACCTCTTCCAGTTCGTCATGGCCGTCGATCGCGGCAACACCCAGCTGGCCGACCGTTTCGACAATCTGTCGACGCCTTTCCTCAGGGTGCTGAAGACGATCGCCGATGCCGGCACGCGCAACCATACGCCGGTGACGCTGTGCGGCGAGCTGGCCGGAAAACCCATATCTGCCATGGCGCTGATCGGTCTCGGCTTCCGCTCGATCTCGATGTCGCCGGCGTCGATCGGTCCGGTCAAGGCAATGCTGACCGAACTGCCGCTGCAGGAACTGAAGGCCTTTTTCGACGACAATCTGATGGTGCCCAGCCAGAAAGTGCCGATGCGAGCCTTGCTGCAGGCGTTTGCCGACGACCGTTCGATTCCGCTATAGCGTCTCGCCATGATCAACCTTCCCCGCGACCGCATGGATCAAGTCGTCAAGCGTTTCGAGATGCTCGAAGCGCAGATGTCGGCCGGGCCGGCGCCCGAGGCCTATGTTCGGATGGCGTCGGAATATGCCGAGATCCAGGAGATGGTTGCCAAGGTCCGCGCGTTGCGATCAGCCGAACAGGAGCAGGCCGATCTCAAGGCGATGCTTGCCGACAAGAGCACCGATGCCGAGATGCGGGCGCTGGCCGAGGCGGACCTGCCGGGCGTGGACGAACGTATCGAGGCGCTGCAACAGGACATCCAGATCCTGCTCTTGCCCAGGGATGCCGCCGACGACAAGAACGCCATCCTCGAAATCCGTGCCGGCACCGGCGGTGATGAAGCCGCGCTTTTCGCCGGCGATTTGTTTCGCATGTACGAACGTTACGCAGCGGAGCGCGGCTGGCGTTTCGAGACGGTGTCGGCCAGTGACGGCGACGCCGGCGGCTACAAGGAAATCATCGCCACCATCTCCGGCAAGGGTGTCTTTGCCCATCTGAAGTTCGAGTCCGGCGTGCATCGCGTGCAGCGCGTGCCGGCGACCGAAGCCAGCGGGCGCATCCATACCTCGGCGGCAACCGTTGCCGTGTTGCCGGAAGCGGAAGAGGTCGACATCGAGATCCGGCCCGAAGACATCCGCATCGACACGATGCGCGCCTCGGGTTCGGGCGGTCAGCACGTCAACACCACCGACTCTGCGGTCCGCATCACGCATCTGCCGACCGGGATCATGGTGGTGCAGGCTGAGAAGTCGCAGCACCAGAACCGGGCCAAGGCCATGCAGATCCTGCGCGCGCGGCTCTACGACCTGGAGCGCAGCCGGGCCGACGAGGAACGCTCGGAGTCGCGCAAATCGCAGGTCGGCTCGGGCGACCGGTCGGAGCGCATCCGCACCTATAATTTCCCGCAGGGGCGCGTCACCGACCACCGCATCAACCTTACGCTCTACAAGCTCGACCGGGTGATGATGGGCGAGCTCGACGAGGTGGTCGACGCGCTGATCGCCGATCATCAGTCGAAGCTGCTTGCCGACATGAGCCTCGATGGCTGACCAACTGCCTGCCGCGCTCGGGCCGCTGCTCAGGGCGGCGCGCGAGTGCCTGGCCGCCGCCGGTATTGCCGATCCGGCGCTCGATTCCCGGCTGATCGTCGAGCATTTCTCCGGCGCGAGCCGCACCCAGGCCATTGCCCAACCGGAGCAAAAGGTGAGTTCTTCGGTGCTTTCGGCCATCGAAGCGGCCCTGAGGCGTCGCGTCGCAGGCGAGCCAGTGCATCGCATCCTCGGCTACCGCGAATTCTACGGCTTGCGCCTGTCGCTTTCGCCGGAGACGCTGGAGCCCAGGCCGGACACCGAGACGCTGGTCGACGCCGTCCTGCCTTTCGCCCGGGCAACGGCCGAAAGGCTAGGCGAATGCCGTATTCTCGATCTAGGCACAGGCAGCGGCGCCATCGCGCTGGCCCTGCTCGGCGCCGTCCCGGTGGCCACCGCGACGGGCATCGACATTTCGCTCGATGCACTGGCGACCGCGGCCGGAAATGCCCGGGATCTGGGGCTCGGCGAACGCTTCAAAGCCTTGCATTCCAACTGGTTCGAAAAAGTTTCGGGCCGTTACCATGTAATTGCCTCGAACCCTCCCTATATACCGACTCGAGACATTGGAAATCTGCAGGACGAGGTCCGCGATTTCGACCCGCACCGGGCCCTTGATGGCGGTGTGGATGGTTTGGACCCCTATAGGGTCATCGCCGCCGAAGCGGCAGCATTTCTGGAAGCGCAAGGCAAGGTAGCGGTCGAGATCGGCCACACGCAGAAAAACGAGGTCAGCGGGATCTTCGCGGCGGCCGGCTATACGTTAAACGCCGCACATTGCGACCTCGCCGGTAATGATAGGGTTCTGGTGTTCGAGCGGCGAAAGCCCTGATGCAGTGCGAAAAAACCGCTTGGCAATACCGGGGAATGCAGTTAGGGTCCGGCTCAACCGGATGAGACGAAGCAGGCAGTGCTCCCAGCGATTCGGTTTTCCTTGGAAATAGCTGCCTTCTTGCGCAAACGACGCCCAAGCTTCGTGCGGGAATCATCCGGCAAGTGATGTAACCGGAACAGGATGGCACGTGGCGCCAACGCAATTGATGCGGGCGAACGCCGGTGAAGAAACGAAACGGCTGGCTGCATGAGCGCCTCCGTTCGTGAAGTTTTTTTCGAAAATTCACTATGAAGAGAGTCTAATGAGGCCACAACAGCAGAACAGGCGCATGCGCGGTCGCAACAACAATGGCGGCGGCGGTGGCAACAACAACAACCGCAAGGGGCCGAACCCCCTGACCCGCACCTACGAGAGCAACGGCCCGGATGTGAAGATCCGCGGATCGGCTCAGCAGATCGCCGAGAAATACGCCACACTCGCCCGTGACGCGCAAAGCTCCGGCGACAGGGTGATGGCGGAGAACTATCTCCAGCATGCCGAACACTACAATCGCATCATCGCTGCAGCGCAGGCGCAGATGCCGATCCAGAACGTCCAGCAGAACCGCGATGACTTCGACGACGATCTCGACGAGGATCGCGAGGAGTTCGACAATGCCGGCAACAACAGTGCCGATGCGCCGGCCGCGGCGAACGGTTCAGGGCCGCAGCCGGTGATCGAAGGCACGCCGGCGGAACTCGCCTACAACCAGGAAAACGGCCGCGACAACAACAACCGTCGCGACAGTGGTCAGCGGGATGGTGGGCAGCGCGACAACAATGGCCGCGACCGGCACCGTGACCGCCGCAACGGCGGCTACGGTCAGTATGGCCAGAGCGGCCAGCGCGGTGAAAACAGCCAGCGTGGCGAGCAGGGCGGCCAGCAGTTCGACCAGAACCGCCGCAATGAGGCGCAGGCGCAGCCCGAAGCTCCCGCGGAAGCCGGCGCCGCGCCTGAACAGGCGCCGCAGTTCGACAGTTTCTCGCCAGCAGCCCTTGCCGCTCAGGCCGAGCTCAATGAAGCCGCCCAGGACAGCGGCAGCCGCCGCCCGCGGCGTCCGCGTCGTCCCCGCGGCAGCTATGCCGACCAGGCCAGTGGCGAACAGGGCGACCAGCCTGAAGGCGCGAGCCCGGAAAAGTCGGGCGAAGCACCTAGCGCGGTGAGCAATGGCGATGAGGTCAATGCCAGGCCCGCCGAAGAGGCAAGGCCGGCGAGCGAGCCTGTCGCCAGCGAGCCGGCGCCGGTTGCCAGCGAAGCGCCCGGCGAGCCAGTCGTCGCCGACGCGAACAACTGATCGAAACACCATTCCAGGCATTGCAGACGGCGGAGAGGAATCTCCGCCGTTTTCGTTCGTGCGCACCTGGAATATTCTGCTTTGATCGACATCAAGGCGTCTTGAGGGACCGCGGCCCATACACCATATCTGCGCTGAACAGGGCCCGGCTCGAATGAGCGGGTCCGTCACCGCAATCTGATCCGGTGCCGCAAAGCGGGCCGGTGATGGAAGGAGACAGACATGAATCTTGAAAAATACTCGGAGCGCGTGCGCGGCTTCATCCAGTCCGCGCAGACCATGGCGCTCTCGCGCAACCACCAGCAATTCACCCCCGAACATATGCTGAAGGTGCTCGTCGACGATGACGAGGGCCTCGCCGCGTCACTGATCGAGCGCGCCGGCGGCAATGTCCGCGACGTCAAGCTCGGCGTCGAGGCGGCGCTCGAGGCCATGCCCAAGGTCGAGGGCGGCAACGGCCAGCTCTACCTTGCCCAGCCGCTCGCCAAGGTGTTCTCGACCGCCGAGGACCTGGCCAAGAAGGCCGGCGACAGCTTCGTCACCGTCGAGCGGCTGCTGCAGGCGCTTGTCATGGAGAAGTCGGCCAAGACCGCCGACATCCTGTCCAAGGCGGGCGTCACCGCGCAGGCGCTCAACCAGGCCATCAACGATATCCGCAAGGGCCGCACCGCGGACTCGGCCAGCGCCGAGCAGGGCTATGACGCGCTGAAGAAGTACGCGCGCGATCTCACCGCCGACGCCCGCGCCGGCAAGCTCGACCCGGTCATCGGCCGTGACGACGAGATCCGCCGCACCATCCAGGTGTTGTCGCGGCGCACCAAGAACAACCCTGTGCTGATCGGCGAGCCGGGCGTCGGCAAGACGGCCATCGCCGAAGGCCTGGCGCTGCGCATCGTCAATGGCGACGTGCCGGAATCGCTGAAGGACAAGCAATTGATGGCGCTCGACATGGGCGCGCTGATTGCCGGCGCCAAATATCGCGGCGAATTCGAAGAGCGGCTGAAGGCCGTGCTCAACGAAGTCACCTCGGCCAATGGCAACATCATCCTGTTCATCGACGAGATGCACACGCTGGTCGGCGCCGGCAAGGCTGATGGCGCGATGGACGCATCGAACCTGTTGAAGCCCGCGCTGGCGCGCGGCGAACTGCACTGCGTCGGCGCGACCACGCTCGACGAATACCGCAAGCATGTCGAAAAAGATGCCGCGCTTGCCCGCCGTTTCCAGCCCGTCTTCGTCGACGAGCCGACGGTGGAGGACACGGTTTCGATCCTGCGCGGCCTGAAGGAGAAGTACGAGCAGCACCACAAAGTGCGCATCTCCGATTCCGCGCTCGTGTCGGCGGCGGCGCTTTCCAACCGCTACATCGCCGACCGCTTCCTGCCGGACAAGGCGATCGACCTGGTCGACGAGGCGGCATCCAGGCTGCGCATGCAGGTCGATTCCAAGCCCGAGGCGCTGGACGAGATCGACCGCCGCATCATGCAGCTCAAGATCGAGCGCGAGGCTTTGAAAGTCGAGAAGGACGAGGCTTCGAAGGACCGGCTTGCCCGGCTGGAGAAGGAGCTTGCCGACCTCGAGGAGGAATCGCGCGAGCTGACCACGAAGTGGCAGGCCGAAAAGCAGAAGCTCGGTCTTGCCGCCGACCTGAAGAAGCAGCTCGACGAGACGCGCAACGAACTGGCGATCGCGCAGCGCAAGGGCGAGTTCCAGCGCGCCGGCGAGCTTGCCTATGGCAAGATCCCGGAGCTCGAGAAGAAGCTCAAGGAAGCCGAAGCGCAGGACGGCAAGACCAGCATGGTGGAAGAGGTGGTCACGCCCGACCATGTCGCGCATGTCGTGTCGCGCTGGACCGGCATTCCGGTCGACAAGATGCTGGAAGGGCAGCGCGAGAAGCTTTTGCGCATGGAAGACGAGATCGGCAAGCGCGTCGTCGGCCAGGGCGAAGCCGTGCAGGCGGTGTCCAAGGCCGTGCGCCGCGCCCGCGCCGGGCTGCAGGATCCGAACCGGCCGATCGGCTCGTTCATGTTCCTCGGCCCGACCGGCGTCGGCAAGACCGAGCTCACTAAGGCGCTGGCCAGCTTCCTGTTCGACGACGAGACGGCGCTGGTGCGCATCGACATGTCGGAGTTCATGGAGAAGCACTCCGTCGCCCGGCTGATCGGCGCGCCTCCCGGCTATGTCGGCTATGAGGAAGGCGGCGCGCTGACCGAAGCGGTGCGGCGCCGGCCGTACCAGGTCGTGCTGTTCGACGAGATCGAGAAGGCGCATCCCGACGTGTTCAACGTGCTGCTGCAGGTGCTCGACGACGGAAGGCTGACCGATGGCCAGGGCCGCACGGTCGACTTCCGCAACACGCTGATCATCATGACGTCCAACCTCGGCGCCGAATATCTGGTCAACCTTAGAGACGACCAGGATGTCGACGCCGCGCGCGACGAAGTGATGGCTGTGGTGAAGGCCTCGTTCCGGCCGGAGTTCCTCAACCGCGTCGACGAGGTGATCCTGTTCCACCGGCTGCGTCGGCAGGACATGGACCGCATCGTCGAGATCCAGCTCAAGCGGCTGGAGAACCTGCTCGTCGATCGCAAGATCGCGCTGTCGCTCGATCACGACGCGATCGAGTGGCTGGCCTCGAAGGGCTACGATCCGGCCTATGGCGCCAGGCCGCTGAAGCGGGTGATGCAGAAGGAGCTGCAGGATCCGCTGGCGGAGAAGATCCTGCTCGGCGAGATCCTCGACGGCTCGACCGTCAAGGTCACGGCTGGCTCGGATCGGTTGAACTTCCGCTCGAAGCCGACCGTGGTGGCGACGGAAGCCGCCGCCTGATCTCGGGCAAGTTGAAACGAAGGGCGCGTCGCATCGGACTGGTGCGGCGCGCTTTGTTATTCCCGGCGACAGCGCATAATCGGTTGCCGATTCGAACGGCTGGGAAGAACGCGATGAAACTCGAAGACTATAACGGCTTCTGCGCCTCGCTGCCCGCGACGACGCATGTGGTCCAGTGGGGCGGGGCCCATGTCTGGAAGGTCGGCGGCAAGGTGTTTGCCATTGGCGGCTGGAACGAGGGTGGGCAGCTCTTCGTCACCTTCAAATGTTCCGAGATGGCCTATGACGTGCTGAAGGATCAGCCGGGCTGCCGCCCAGCGCCTTATCTTGCCTCGCGCGGCATGAAATGGATCCAGCGTCAGACAAGCCAAAGCATGGATGATGCGGCGCTCGAGGACTATCTGCGCGAGAGCCATCGCCTGGTCGTCCTCAAGCTGACCAAACAGGCACGTAAGGAATTGGGGCTTGCCGTGACTTAGAGATCTTATGCATGTCGTTCTCGCAAAACCGCTGCACACTTTTGCGCGACATGCACTAGCTGATATTCCTCAAGGTACCGGAAAACCGCCATCTTCATGCCCGGTTCATGTTGGAACCTTAAGTTGGGTAACTGGTTTGCTGGCGAAGGGGTTCGCCCGCCAGAAACCTAGTCGACCGGAGAGCTTGACCCTCATGCTGCGCTTGATCTTTTCCCTTTCGGCACTCGCGGCCGGGCTGGTGTCTTCAAGTGCGTTCGCCATGCCGAGCGTGGATGGCGCGCAGGGTGTGCGCCCGACCGAGCGCGGCGTGCTGATGCTGGCTCAGGAAGGCAATATCGACATCTACTACGACGCCAGGGGCAACCGCGTTCTGGTCGACGCCGATACCGGCAAGGTCATCGCCATCCAGCCGCCAGGCAGCAGGCTCGATCGCCGCGCGCTTCGCCGGCAGATGCGCATGCAGGAACTCGGCCGCGCACCGGCCGAGGGCGACGACCGCTATTATCTCGACAATCCCGAGGACATGGCCCGCTTCCGCCGCCGGCAGCTGGAGGAGAACGGCCGCGTCATCCCGCCGCCGGTCGATGAGTACGACCCCAACGATAACAATTCCGTCGATGCCTACCCGCCGGCGCCCAACAATGATGAGGGCTATGCGACCACTTATCCGGAGGCGCCGAAGTCCAACACCATCAAGCGCCAGCCGCTAAACGAGGCGTCGATCGACCCGGAGCAGCCGGGCCAGGGCGAAGTGCTGCAAACCAATCCGACCGCCGAGCCTTCACCGCCGCCGAACACCGGCGGCAAGGCCACCGTCGATCCGTCGTTGTCGCTCGGGGTGCGCCAGGACGTGGCGGCACTTCAGGTGCTGCTCGATCGCGGCGGCGCCTCGCCCGGCGTGATCGACGGGCGCTTCGGCTCGAATGTCGACAAGGCGCTGGCCGCCTACAACGAGATTAACGGCACCAGTTTGAAATCGACCGATGAAGTCGGCATCCAGGCGGCGCTTGCCCAATCCGGCGGCGACGCCTTTGCCTCCTACACGATCACGCCGGAGGATGCGGCCGGCCACTATCTCGCCTCGATCCCCGAGGACTACAGCCAGAAGGCCAAGCTCGACTGCATGTGCTACACCTCGGTCACCGAGGCGCTGGCCGAGCGCTTCCACATGGACGAGACCTATCTGAAGTCGATCAACAAGGGCCTGGACTTCAATCGCCCGGGCACGATCATCAAGGTCGCCAATTTCGGCAGGCTAGTGTCGACGCCGGTGGCGCGCATCGTCGCCGACAAGACCAAGAAGGAAGTCTACGCGTATGATGGCGGCGGCAAGCTGGTCGCGGCCTATCCGGCGACCATCGGCTCGGCCGACACGCCTTCGCCGACCGGCATTCATGCCGTCTCGCGCATCGCGCTCGACCCGAACTACACCTACAATCCGAACATCAATTTCAAGCAGGGCCAGAACGACAAGATCCTGACCGTCCCGCCGGGGCCGAATGGTCCGGTCGGCTCGGTGTGGATCGCGCTCGACAAGCCGACCTATGGCATCCACGGCACGCCCGATCCCTCCAAGATCGGCAAGACCGAGAGCCATGGCTGCGTGCGCCTGACCAACTGGGATGCGCGCGAGCTTGCCAAGCTGGTGTCGCCGGGCGTCACGGTGGAGTTCGTCGGCGGCTCTTCGGCCGACAACATTGCGCAACAGGATCCGCCCGGCGACGTGGACGTCGGTGCAAAATCTGAGGAGCTCCAGTGATCGCGAGATATGCGCTTGCCGGCCTGCTTTTGATCGTCGGCCAATCCGCATACGCGCAGTCGGACGACGAGATGGCGGCATGCGTCGATCGCGCAAACGGCGCCACGGATGAAATGCTGGACTGCGGGAAGGCGGAAATCGGCAAGTGGGATGCCAGACTGAATGCCGCCTATCTGACGCTGCTGCATCACGAGAGCGGTGCAGGGCGCGCCAGGCTGCAAGCGGAACAGAAAGCCTGGCTCCGCCATCACCTCAAGGAAACACATCGCCTTGCGGCCGATCCGGACACCGGATCGGGAGCATTCATGCTCTCGCAAGGGTTCGAACTGGACGATATCACCAAGCGCACGCTCGCCCTGGAACAGCGCGTTCGCGACGGCCACGGACAGCCAGGCCGGCTTCGCCACGCGTGAGAGCTTGCCAGGCCGGGTGTCGCTCGGCGCCACGGTGGAGTTCGTCGGCGGCTCTTCAGCCGATTATGTGGCGCAGCAGCGAACTGCGCGGCGCGGTGGCGTAAATCAGCTGCACCAGCAGGATGAAGACGATGCCGAGCAGCGGCGTGATCAGGCAAAGCGCTGCGCCGATCGCCCACAGGATCTGCGCCTTGACGATGCGATTGTAGACGGTGCGGCGCGTCTCGGCATCGACGTCCTCGGCGATCATGCCGTTCCTGTCGGCATACCGCCAGCTTGAAAACAGCGTGACGCCCAGCATCAGCAGATTCAGCCAATAGACCAGCACCGCGACCCTGAATTCCAGAAAATCGGCGAGAAGATCGGTGGAGAAAGGCAGCAGCGCGATAAAGGCAAGGAAGCACAGATTGAGCGTCGCGAGCCGCCGGTCCGATTTCGCGATCAGGCCATGCTGCGCCTGCTGGCCGAACCAGAAGATGGTCAATGTCAGGAAGCTCAGCGCATAGGTCAGGAACCGTGGCGCCAGCGCGAGGATCGCGACGAGCAATTCGCTTTCCGAATGCACCGCCTGGTGCGAGGGCACCCTGATCTCCAGCACGATCAAGGTCAGCGCGATGGCGAAGACGCCGTCGGTTATGCCGACGATGCGTCCGCGTCCTTCCGCCGACGGTTCGAGCGGCCGCTTCATGGCTTCCCCCCTTTCACGCACACGCACAATGCTGGAACCTAGCACGCGATCGGCGGTTTGCATCAGGAATGAGCCCACCTCGCCACCCGGTTAGTGTCTCTGGTTTCAAGAACAGCGATACTCTGGCTTGTTGTTGCGCTCACGCGAGGGGGCTAAGCAGAGCTTCATGTCATCCGCGAACGAAACCACAACCGATTCGCATCCGCCCGCGCGGGCGAACGGTACGTTCTGTCCTCAGACGCAGCGAAAATTCGTGCTGGTCGCGGCGATCCTCGCCTCGGCGCTCGGTTTCATCGACGGTTCGATCCTGGCGATCGCCATGCCGGCGCTGCGCGTGGATCTCGGCGCCGGCCTGGCGCAGGCACAGTGGATTTCCAACGCCTATGCGCTGACGCTGTCGGCGCTCATCCTGGCCGGCGGCGCCGCCGGCGACCGGTTCGGTCTGCGGCGTGCTTTCGTGACCGGGATCGCGCTGTTCATCGCGGCTTCGCTTGCCTGCGCGCTGGCGCCCGATCCGGCTGTGTTGATCGCCTTCCGCGCCATCCAGGGCATCGGCGCGGCGATCATGGTGCCGGGCAGCCTCGCCATCATCGCCAAGGCCTATCCGAAGAAGGAGCGCGGCCGGGCGATCGGCATCTGGGCTGCCGCTTCGGCGTTGACCACGGCGCTCGGTCCCGTGCTCGGCGGCTTCGTGCTCTCAACTTTCGGCAATGGGGTCTGGCGCGCGATCTTTGCCATCAACCTGCCGCTTGGGTTGATCTCCATCTATCTGCTTTTGGCCAAGGTGCCGGCCGACAAGCCGACCGAAAAACGCAGCCTCGACCTTGGCGGTGCTGCGCTGGCGACGCTTGCTTTCGGCCTGCTCGCCTACGGGTTGACGGCGATGAATGCCGAAGGCGCGGGATTGATGTCGGGCCCGGCGATCGTCGCCGGCGTGGTGCTGCTCTTTGCCTTCATCTTTTATGAGCTCAGGCGGCGCGACCCGATGATCGATCTCGGCCTGTTCCGAATCAGGGCCTTCGCCGGCGCCAATCTGGCGACGTTCTTCCTTTATTTCGCGCTGTCGGCCAATCTGTTCTACCTGCCGATGCTTCTGATCGCCGGCTGGCGGCTGAGCGAGGCCGAGGTCGGCTTCATCTTCCTGCCGCTGTCGGCGTCGATCGCGCTTTTGTCCGGACCGGTCGGCCAGTGGTCGGATCGTATAGGTCCGCGTTTCCCGATCGCCAGCGGCAGCATGGTCGTGGCGATCGCCTTCGCCGGCCTTGCCTTGCTCACCCATTTCGGCATCCACGATTTCTGGATCGGCACCTTCCCGCTGATGGCGCTGATGGGGCTTGGCATGGCGCAGGTCGTGTCGCCGCTGTCGACCGCGGTCATGACGTCGGTCGAGGACAAGGATACCGGGGCCGCGTCCGGCATCAACAACGCGGTCTCGCGCGTTGGCGGCCTGATCGCGGTGGCGGCAATGGGCTCGCTGGCGGCCTGGGTTTACGCTCGGATGACCGGCAATGCCTCCGGGATACCCGGTTTCGGCGAGCCGCCCGCATCCGGGCTTGCGGCCAATCTCGACGCGGCGAGAGTCGCGGCAAGCGATTCGGCTTTCGCCGCGGTCGCGGCGATCACGACGCTGCTTTGCGTGTTTTCTTCGCTCACCGCCTGGTTCACGGTTCCCGGACAGGCATCGCCCTGGCCGAGGCAGACAAACGATTCGCGTGATTAAGGTGCATTGAGATTCAGGTCAGGCCGGCATCACCTGAATATCAAGACACCCTTAGTTCGGAAGCTGCGAATCGGTCTTGGCGCTGGCAACTTTCAGCGAGTTGCCGTCTTCCTGCTTCAGAAGATCATCGATGCGCTCACGCTCGCGCTTGAAAGCCACGAGATCGTCGCCCTTCAGCACCTTGCCGACCGGCAGACGCACACGCATCGAGTCGACCTTGGTGCCGTTGACGATCAGCTCGTAGTGAAGATGCGGGCCGGTGGAGAGGCCGGTCTGGCCGAGATAGCCTATGACCTGACCCTGCCGGACATGAACGCCAGGTTCGATGCCTTTGGCGAAAGCGCTCTGGTGGTTGTAGGAGGTCTCGTAGCCATTGGCATGGCGAAGGATGATCTGCTTGCCGTAGCCGCCGGCCCAGCCGGCCTTTTCGACGACGCCGTTGCCGGCGGCGATGATCGGCGTGCCGACAGGCGCGGCCCAGTCGGTGCCGGTATGCATGCGCACATAGCCAAGGATCGGGTGCCGACGCGCGCCGAAACCAGAGGTGAAGCGCCCGTTGGGCAGCGGGTTGCGCAGCAGGAACTGCCTGGCGCTCGAGCCATTCTCGTCGAAATAATCGGTGCTGCCGTCCTGCATCTGGAAGCGGTAGAAGTTGCGCGTCTGACCGCCGAAGGTCGCCGAGACATAGAGGAGCTCGGAATTGTCGGAGGTCTGGTCGTCGCCGTCGGGTTGCGAAAACAGCACTTCGAGGCGGTCGGCCGGCGAAAGCCGCGACTGGAAATCAACGTCGGAAGCGAGAAGCTTGATCAGCTTCTGCGTCATCGCCTTCGACATGCCGTAGGAATAAGCGGCGCGGTAGATGCCGTCATAGATATTGGGCAGGTTGCCGCGGACCACGACGGGCTGCGAATCGTCGAACGCCGTCAAAAGTTCCGGATTGGCCTCGGGCTCCTGCGCCGGCACATACTGGCCGCGGTCGTCGAGGGCGATGGTCACGATATGCGTGGTCTTGTCGTAAACGCTGGTGCGCACGACCTTGGCGACATCGCCGCGCACTTCGAGACCGACGCGCAGCACGGTTCCGGCCTTCAGCGCCGGGGCGTTCAGGAGCTTGCCGATCGCCTCCGCCATGCCGGTGGCGTCATCGCCCGTGTAACCCGAATCGGCATAGGCCTCGACGATATCGGTATCCTTGGTGAAGGGGATGATTTCCTCGGCGAAGGCCGGGGTCTGATCGTCCGGCGTGGCGCGCGGCGCGACCGAGACGTTTTCCTGCGTGATCTTCACGTCATAGGAACCGGCCATCGATTCGGCGAAGGCATCGCCGAATCGCTGCGGATCGACATAATGCAGCGCCGCCACCTGGACGGCGCCGTCGCTCAAGCCGTTGCGGGCGTCCCGCACCACCTTTTCCACCTCGTCGGCGGAAAGGTCGCTCTTTTCGTCGAAGGAGGCCGTCTCGATCGGGAAATCGACCGTCTTCAGGCTCATCTCGCTTTCGACCTTGGCGCCGTAGATCTGCCCGGCGACCGCGGCGGCCATTGCCGGCTGCGCATTGTCGTCGCTGTCGTCGCCAAACACCTGCATCGGGTCGAATGGCGGGTAGGGGCGGTTGGTTGTGTGGCCGGCGGCGAGCGCCATCTTGACCTGCACGAAAGGCATGGTGTGGATAACGTCGCGATCGCCGACCTTGTTGACCATCGACACTTCCATGCGCCGCCGGTCCTTTGCGCGGGCGATCTGGCGCGGCGCGACCAGCCTGGTGGTCTTTGCCTGCTCGCCGGAATCATCGCCGCCGCCTGCAAGGCTGATGAGCTCGGCGATTTCGGGCGGGGTCGCCAGCTGCTGGCGGCCATCAAGCGCGGCGAACAAGGCCACGCCCATCAAAACACTGGATGTAACGCCGGTGAGGAACGTGCCCGACAGCCAGCGGGCCGAGACCTCGCGGCGGTCCGGCGGACCGCTGCGGCCGTCCGCGATCAGCGGCGGCTCGTTGCCGAGTTCGGCTATGACATCTTCCGTGTCTGGCATCCAGAAAGGCTGCTTCTTCCCCGGGCGAACGGCTTGTCGTTATCGTTGCGGCCATGACATTTGCCTGTCACGGCGGTTGAAGTCAACGAAACGGCATGCCGGGGCCGATATCCCCAATCATGCGTTCTGCGCACGGCGCACGTGTCGTCTGTCGTGGAGGCGCCTCACACATACGCGCGCGCATTCCTTATATGGGCCGGTTTCACGCCTCAATACGGCGGCAATAGGGCCTCGTTGTGGACGACACCAGGGCTGCCGCAAGGGCAGTCGGCTACCGAAAAAGCGGTTCGAAAAATTCGTCGCAAAAAATTCAAAAAAGTTCGAAATCGGTGTTGACGCGTCGACGGAGGTCCGACTATATACGCCCCACGAACGAGGGCGGTGCGCCGCTGGCGACGAAGAAGTTTGCTTCTAAATCTGCCC